>JAJYJL010000894.1 GCA_021789565.1 Acidobacteriota bacterium | reverse complement strand
CCAATATTGTTGCTCGCCGGAAGCGACTTGCTTGTGAATACGCTCCTGTACCACACCTCCTTCCAATGGATGCAGACCCTCAACTGGGTTGCGTTTGCCGCCATTGTCATGGTCGGCTGGTGGCTGCAAAAGCGAGTCTCCATGCGCAACGTGCTGCTCGCTTCCGTAGCAGGCCCAAGCGTCTTTTTTGTAATCAGCAACTTTGGTGTATGGCTGGCGGGGGGCTTGTATCCGCCAACGTTCGGCGGCCTGACGGCCTGTTACGCTGCGGCAATTCCTTTCTACGGAAATTCGCTTGCCAGCGCTGTTCTTTTCGGTGGCATCCTGTTCGGGGCTTATGAGTACCATCTCCGGCGGGCACAGAGCCACCAGATGGCTGCGAGGTAACTGCAATTGACGAGCGGGGCGAGCGGCGATAAGGCAACGGTTTGTCGGCACGGCCCAACCGCTCGTCACGCGCGATTTGGCCCGTACGCGCCTCAAAGGGTAGAGCCAAGGCGCAGAGCGGACCCGCTACTCAACGCGGTGCACTTTCAGAATGTTCGTGCTTCCGCGTTTAGCGATTGGGTTGCCGGCGATAACCGCAATGAACTCTCCTGAGTGGGCCGCTCCCATCTCTCGCAAGCGCCGGGCCGCGGCCTGCACCATCCTGTCCGTAGACTGCAATCTCTTCATGTGCACAGGGGTCACACCCCAGTAGAGCGCCATCCGCCTCAATACATTGTCAAAGGGGGAAAATGCAAAAACTGGGACCCTGGGCCGGTATTTTGAAATCAGGCGGGCGCTTGATCCTGACTGTGTGAAAACAGCGACGGCCTTTAGATTCAACTCCGCCGTCATATGCGCCACAGTCTCGCAGATGGCCTCGGGAACGTCGAGGGTCTTAGCGCGGTCCAACTCATTGTGCACGCCCACTGATCGCTGCGTCCCTTCCGTGACGGAAATGATCCGTGCCATCATCTCAACGGCCTTCACCGGATAGTGTCCCGTTGCAGTTTCTCCCGACAACATCAGGGCGTCTGTACCGTCAATAACGGCGTTGGCAACGTCAGAGGCCTCCGCCCGGGTCGGACGCGGGTGTACGGTCATAGACTCAAGCATCTGCGTCGCAGTAATTACGGGGACCCGCATGGCGCACGCCCGCCTGATGATTCGCTTCTGGATAGCCGGTACGGTCTCCGGAGGCAACTCAACCCCCAGATCTCCCCGTGCCACCATAACAGCATCGGTTGCCCGCAGAATGTCGTCCAGGTAGTCAATGGCTTCGGGCTTTTCCAGTTTGGCAACCACGGGAATCGAGCGTTCCGCGCGCGCAAGAATGCGCTTGAGAGCCATGACATCCTCCGCGCGGCGGACAAAAGAAAGGGCAATGTAATCCACCCGGTTCTGAATACCAAACTCGAGGTCCTTGCGATCCTTCCTGGTCAGCGCGGATATATGCAGGGGAACACCCGGGAGATTTATGCCCTGATGTTCTCCCAGTTCTCCCCCGTTCACGACACGGCATCGGACTTCGGGTCCTTGAACCGCCTCCACCGTCAGTTCGATCAAACCGTCCGACAGCAGGATGGAGTTGCCCGGGCGCACTTCCTGAGGAAGGTTCTGGAACGTAGTCGAGATGTAGCGGTCATTGCATGCCACAGGCCTTGTGGTAATTGTAATCGGCGCACCTTCACGGAGTTCGACACGGCGGTGTCCTTCAAGGGAGCCGGTACGGATCTTGGGACCCTGAAGGTCTTGCATGACGGCCACAGCCTTTCCACATTCGGCTGCGGCTTCTCGAAGCCTTCTCAGACGCCTGGCATGCTCCGCGTGCGTTCCATGTGAAAAGTTAAGACGCGCGACATCCATACCTGCATTGATCAGAGAGGTAAGAACTTCGAGATTGTCAGTTGCCGGGCCAAGCGTACATACGATTTTGGCGCGGCGGAGATTTAAGATTGCAGTTGATGAATTCGAAATCGCGTTCATGGTTCCAGTATATCGGTTGCCACCTCTGCCGAAAAGCAATCGGACAGGAAGTAAGGCGCATTCGCGAGGCGCATTCGCGCACAAAACTCCGGCGAACGCCAAGCCGTGGCGGGGGCCCACGCAGAGATTTGGAATACGCAGACTTCCCTGTGTGCAGGTAAGCGGCTACTTCCTTGGATTGGCTTAAGGAGTGAACAGGTTACAAAGTCAGCAGATAATCAGAGGCGCTGATGTCACGGAAGCGCGTTGAATTTACCCTCAGGCCGATAACATTGCCGAAAAACTTAAGGACTGACGTCAGCCGGAGGATAGGTGTCTTCTCATCCATCCTCAGCACATGCCGGATTTGCAGGAAAAAGTATGTCAGGTGAAAATAGAGGACCAAGAGCCGGTCCCGAGTTGAGTACCGATGGCTCTCGTTTCCGGCATTCTTCAACAGGTAACTCAGAGCCAGGAAATCACATTTCAGCATCATGCAGAACCGATGATAGTCAACCGGAGCATCAAATTCCTCGACCGCCTTCTGAACCGCCGGAAACTCCAGACGGTTTGCGTTAACAATCGGCAGGAAATAATCGCGGTCAAACTCCTGCTTCAAAATCCTCAGACAGATAGCCTGAAGATAAAAGAAAAACATCGCAATCGACAATATCAAAATCAGGGTAGCTACGAGCATGCGATATTCCAAACTAAAAATCAGAAATATTCCCTCGCGCAAAGGCGGGTGATGCACCCATCCGGCGTGAAGGCATCTTGGCTTCGCCAGGAACTCTGGAAATAGCATAAAACCAAGTCAGAATCATTCCTATATCGCACAGCGGAATAAGGTATACACCAATAATGCGCGAAACTTCGGCCCCCTGGGTCAAACAGAACAAAGCCTGGCTCGCGGCGGGACCGGCAAACTCGATGCCCAGCCCACAGACGATCATTCCGAGCCTCTCATCCGCGATCTCCATCTTCAACGTCATGAGGTAAAGGAGTGTGGTGAGCACCAGACTGGCAAAGTATAGATTCTGTGAGAACTCGATGATGAAGAAGGAGAAGAAGTTGTCGTTGTGGCTGGCAAGTGAGAAATAGGAGATCACTGCGATGGCGACGATCACCGCCGTAAGCAGCATCCGAACAAACTGCCACATCTCCCGGTTCGAGGAGCAGGCACGCCTGAAAAAAGAAACTACAAGGACAAATGCCGCCAACACCAATAGCAGATCAGTGGTCCAGTAACAATAGCCGTATTGCGAAGAGCTGAAACCGTAGAAATGCAGCGTATAGGTGCGGGCCACACCTACACCGAGAGAAATCGCAAGATAAAAAACCAGTTCCCAGAAGCGCTTTGCGTGTCCACGAGCGACCAGATACACAAACAGCAGGGCCTCGACAACACAGACGCCATAGCTCAAAACGTAGCTGGTAATTATGCCGCTCATAGGCAGCCTGTCAGATTACCCCAACCTCACGGTGGCATCGCCAGGCTGCTTACGGCGTCAAAGCCTGGTTACTTGGACGGCGGATATGGTACAGGGCCGGGGCCGATCGCCACTTTTGTTGGCGGATATGGTACAGGGCCGGGGCCAATCGCCACTTTTGTTGGCGGATATGGTACAGGGCCGGGGCCAATTGCCACGAGGGTTGCAGCATTACTTGCGCTAACGGTATTACTCGCGATGACGTTACGCAACGATACACTCGCCAGCACAACCAAAACAGCCAACACAAAGGTCAGGATGTAGTTTCTCATCAGACTCTCCTCCAGGTGAACTTTTTGTCTTACAAAATTCCCGCAATGGAAGAGAGCCTACCTAACAATGCCTCCCAAGTCAATAGTTAACTTCTAATCCACCGTTATCAATTGTGCCACAAACTCTCAGCAAGTCAAGAAAAAACGCGGCTCAACGAAACGATTTAAAGTTATTGAACAAATTGCAAACATGTCCCAAATACTCTCCGCCTTCACCGAAACGATGCCAACGCGAGCACTCCCAAATCGCCGGCAACCCTACGAGGCAACTCCAATAACCATATGATATGTCAATAGTTTGCAGGAATACCGTTGAACCTTCTGAGGGCCCGATCTCCTGCCCGCGGCGCAGACTGATCATATTCCAGGTACCCTTCAGGCAATCAGAGGCCGCTGTGATGATGATCTGCTCTCCATTTTAGGCCCAATCATAATGTGAGTTCCGAGGAATTCGTTAAATTTCCTGGAGGGAAGACGACGGGCGTGGGGGGGGAGACGCCCG
>JAJYJL010000017.1 GCA_021789565.1 Acidobacteriota bacterium | reverse complement strand
AGGGACAAAAAATTGAAATCGAAAAATTCCATCCAGACCCCTTACTTTCGTGGACTCAGGCAGTTACAGGCAATCACTCGAACTTTTACCGGACAGTACTGATATTAAGTCTCGGTTCCATCATTTTCCTCCTTGTTGTTTTAAGCCCCTGCATATAGAGACGCATGAGCTGAAAAAAAGGCCGGTTGATCATCAACCGGCCCTCCCTCGCAATCATTTTGAATTGAAACTGCCCCGCGGCAGTGTGCCCTGCCTGCGGAAGCGCCATCCTAATCTTCGAAGTGCCCGCTGACCCCGCGGAACCCGCGAAACGCCTGCTTAATGCCCCAGCGGATCACCCGCGAGCTGTCATAGCAGTGCGACAGGATGTAGTTGCAGGTGGAGAGGCAGGTGGTTGAGCAGGTCTTCTTCATTTCGTTGAGCTGGTGGTTGTCAAACTTGTGGTTCCCCACCGTGCCCCAGTCGTAGGTGGCGGAATACATGGGGAAGCACGGCGCCAGCGTTCCTTCGGGACGGATGATCAGGTTGTTCTGCCCCGCCCGGCACGGCCACGGTTTCACTTTGCCGCGCATCAGCTTTTTCATGTCGTGCATGTGCTGTTGCGGGTTGGCCATCTTGTAGCCCTGGCGGCTCTTGTCGATCAGGTAGTCCAGCAGCGCCTCCACCTTCGGGAAGTCGTCCGGGGTCAGGTAGGTGGAGTTGTCATCCAGGTGCTTGAAGTGTTCCTGCTCCAGCATCGGCGCCTCGTTCAGGTGATAATCGGTGGCGATGCCGTTATCGCGGGCAATCTCCGTCAGTTCCTTCACGTCGTCCTGGTTGATGTGGGTGATGTTTATGTTCATCATCACCGTGTAGCCGTAATGCCGCTGCCGCTTGATCAGGTAATCAAAGTAGGGCTGGATGCGGTTTAGCGCCTTCGGCAGACCGGGCTTTTCTTCCACGCAATCGATGGCCAGGTTGACGATTCCGATTCCGGCGTCGCCGATGCGGTCAATCACTTCAGGGCGCATCAACCGGCCGTTGGTGGGTAGGTAGACATAAAAGTTCTTCTTGGCGGCGTAATAGGTTACCTTGTGCACAAACCCGGGCCGCAGGAGCGGTTCGCCGCCCATCAGCGCCAGCACTCGGCAGCCCGTATCGTGCAGCCAGTCGACGGACCGGCGGGCCGTGTCCTCGGTCATGCCCTTCACGTCGTTGTTGTAGGACCAGCAGTAGTGGCAGTCGACGTTGCATTTGAACTCGGTGAAAAGGTAGGCAATGATCGGCCGCAGCTCGGAGGGCTTAAACCGGGACTTCACAAACGGCAGAGCCCAGCACTTGAGGGCCCGCATGGTATTGATCTTGTGATACTGTTTCTCGGTATAGTCCACGCCTTCGGGCAGCGGATTCTGCGGATAAACAGGTTCCGGCAAGGTCAGGCGGGGTGACTCCGAGGGGGAAGGTTTCGGCTGCAGAGGCGGGGACGCTGTTTCAACTCCTGGCTTCATTAAAAGGTCGTGCAGTTGGACATCCACGCGTACCGGGGTGGAAGCGCCAGCAATGCGCTCCAGATTTTCAACTTCTGCCATCGCAATTTCCTTTCTTCACTTAGTGTTAGACCCATTCGGATGGCGCTTTCAGCCACGCACCCGCATATTTGAGAAACCAAGAAGCTATTTTAAGCGAATTATTCAGGCTTTCAACCCGGGAAATACCAAGTTCGGCATATTGGGGAAGTATACACCCGAAAGCAACTTTGACACCGATTCCAATCATATATCGAAAAGAAAGCTCCCTACCGCCGGGGCAAGCCCATCAGTCACCGGGGACTCTCATTCCCTGTTGCAGTGTTCGGGCCCGCCATCCTACCCGGGTGATGACCGCGGCACAACGCTCATTAGGATGCATTCCCCAACGCTGTGGTTTCAGGAATCCTGCCCCGTTAAGCCCCCTCCACGCCTTGGCATTCCTGTCAGAGCTGCACTTCCCACAGGTAACTCGATCGCCGGTGGTTGTCATTTTCAGCCAGGTAAAGCCGATGTTCATCATCAATCGCAAGGTCGTGTACGCGTGCAGGGCGCTCGTTCCGGGCTGGATCGCTCAAGTCCGTATACCCTTCCATCCTGTCGGTCCGCGTATCCCATCGGACCAACTGAGTATGCCCGTTCATCCCACCCGCACCGTAAAGGACGCCGTCTTTCACCGCCAGCGCCGGAATCCGCCCGGTAGCTGTAACATTGGCCACTTTTTCCACTTTCCCGCTACCCGTATCGATGCGAGCCATCACCCAGGCCACGGTGCCCGCATAAATGGTGCAATCGCCGTCGTAGGCCATGGAATCGCAGAAACCAAAGTCGTCCTTGTGCCGGGTTGCAGCCAGCGCGCTGGCAATTCCCTCCGGGGCTGGAGGGTCGGCAAGCAACTGCTTCCGGTCGGACTTTCGTGAAAGGCCGTAATCAAACCAGACGAACCGGTCGCCCTCCGGGTGATATTTGAACAGCCGGACAGGTTCCCGGCCGATGGTTTCATCCCAGGCGCGGGTTTCGGCACAGGTGGCCCACAGCCATCCTTCTTTATCCACAACAGCGTTGTGCGGCTGCACAAACATCGTGGCGTTGGTCAGGTAGGCAAGCAGCTTTGACTCCCCGCTTGCCTGGCTCACCCGGTATACCGCCTCGGCAGGATAAGTGAACGCATAAATAATCTCACGCTCCCAATCCGCGGCAATGGACTGGATATAAAGATGTTTCGCGGGCACCCCCAGCAGGCGGAAAGCCCCTGTCCGCGGGTCGAACCTGACCAGCTTGCCACTCTTCGCCTCGTGCTGCTGGTCGAGGTCGTGCAAAAGCGAGGTGGCAAAATAGAGGCACCGGTCACGGGGATTCAGCAGCAGGGTCCGATGGATCTTCACATCGAACGGGTCCGCCCACTGCCCGGTGTTCATGGATTCAAACGTCTCGGCGCCGGGGTTGAACCGGTAAAGCAGGTCGCCGTCCATGGAGTTGAGCCCGCAGTAAAGCCGCTGGTCATAGGGATTCCACGTCACCGTATCAAAGCTGATCCAGCCCTTGAACCACTCTGCGTGCGACGCCAGCTCCCGGTAACTCCACCGCCCGGCGATTTCCTTTTCCCATCCTTCCAGCTTGTAATCCCGCAGGATGTGGGCCTTAACACTCCGTGGACGCATAGACCGTCTCGCCTTCCAAAATTACCTTTTCAATTTCCAGCCTGTCCTCTCCCACGCGGAACAGGGCCAGATTGGCCGGCTGTCCTTCCCTGACTTGGCAGCAGGTTTCGAAGCGCTCGAGCAGCCGGGAAGGATTGGCCGTTGCCGCCTGGACCGCTTCCTCCAAGGTTACGCTGGCGTAGTCCATAAAAACCTTCACGGCGCGGTTCATGCTCACCGCTGACCCTGCCATGCTGTGCCGGTCCGCCATTACCACCTGGCCGGTGGGCAGCAGTTCGATGTCCATATCCACCAGTTTGTAGCGTCCCGGCGTGAGCCCCGCCACATGGACTGCATCTGTGATCAGCACACAGCCATCGATTCCCTTCATCCCATGGATCACCTGCACCAGGTCGGGAGGCAGGTGGAAGCCGTCGCAAATCAAGCTGGCCGCCAGATGGCGGAGGGCAAGTTGCGCCCAGATCGGCGTTTGGTGACGGTCAATCATCTGCGGGCAGCCGTTCCCGAGGTGGGTGCTCAACTGCGCTCCCGCCTCGGCACCCTGGTGGATCTGCTCTGGAGTAGCGTCCGTGTGGCCCATTGAAACCACCAGTCCTGCCTTGCGCGCCCGGCGGATGAAGTCCAGCGCGCCCGGCAGCTCGGGAGCCAGCGTTACAACTCCAATCCGCCCGCCGGCTGCGTCCTGTAGCGCCATAAATTCCTTCCAGTCGGGCGGCCGCATCACCTCCGTGTTATGCGCGCCACGCGAGCCGCCAGGCGAGATGTAGGGCCCTTCCAGGTGGTAACAGGGAGCGCTCTGGGCAAAGCGCGAATTGATGCGCCGGGCTTCTTCCAGTGACCGGAAGCATTGCAGCAGACCTTCCTGGGTGTTGGTGATCACCGTGGGACAGAAAGTGGTCACGCCCGTTTTCCACAGCGCGGGCAGGATGTCGGGTGCCTTGTTCGGGTCAAGCCCGGCGTCGCAGAAGTTGATGCCGGCATAGCCGTTTAACTGGATATCGATCAGGCCCGGGCTGACCCAGGGTTTTTCAGCGTCCAGCGGCCCCAGGATTTCGACCGAGGCGATTCGCCTTTCTTGAATCTCCATCCGGGCTAGACCTCTGCTGGGGATGTTGGCTACCAGCTCTTTTTGTTGCAATAACATAAGTTCGAAAGCCTTCCATTTTCCGGAGAGATGTTCCGGCAGGTTGCCTCGGCTGCTCAGGCCGGAAGCCTGCGATCGAGGGCTCTTCCATCGAGGCAACTTCAGCTTTCAGGACAGCCCGGCGGATCGCAAACGCCACTGATTCTAACCTATTCCTCCAGGCAAAGCGAAGGGTTGGAGCGTCAGAAAGATCACAGCGTGGTGTGACGTGGGACATAGCAACGGGTGACAAGAGTTCTAGAATGAAAACGTAAGGCAGCGGGGATAAGTCCTCAAAGTGGGGAGAATCTTCAATAGCCGAAGTGGGTAAAAATTATGACCTCTCAACTGATACCAATACTATCTGCCCACGGGCGGGCGCAATCGGGGATTCCGGTAAAGCGGCCGCGGAAGACGGGAGAAATTTTGATGGAAGCTGTCGTGCTCCTTTTCTTCAGCCTGGGTCCGGCTCTGGGAGCGGCGATCTTTCTGATGTGGTTTGGCGGGCTGGCTTGGGGCGTGCTTTCATCGCTTTTCCGCTAAAGCCCCCGCCGGAAAAATCGGTTATTCCGTTTCATTCCGGGAACATCCGTGGACGTTCAATCCTGCAATGCGAGCGCGCCCTCGGGGCCCTGATATTTTACCGGCATCTTCCCGGATGCCGACGCCACACCGCTTAACCGCCCAAAGAGTCTTTTCGAGATGCCTAGGCGGACTTGTTACCCGTATCTTTGGCTTCTTCGGTAACCCCTTTGAGGGCTCCTTTAAACTCTCGAATCCCTTTTCCCAGCCCCTTGCCCAGTTCGGGCAATTTCCCGGGTCCGAAGATAATAAGAACGATCAACAAAATGAAAAAAAGATGAGTTGGTTCCAGCAGTCCTTCCATTCAGGTCCTCCCGGCGGCATATGAGTTTCCCGCCGCCTGCCTCATTATATCTCCGTCCACCGCAAAACCGAAGGGAAGGTTCCACTTTATTTCCAGCCGTGGCAGAACCTTTTTGGGGGCATTCCCAAATCTCCGCGGCGGGTGTAGCATTTTCTTTCGCCTGGAGTCAAAGAAATGGCATACCCATGGCCGCGAAAGATTCTTCTGCCGCTCTTGCTATTCGGCCTCGCCGGGCCCGCGGTGGAATATCCGGCCCCCGAACCCGGGCTGGCGCCACAGGCGACAGACTCCCGCCTGCCGCCGGGATGGAAAATCTATCGCCATGGGGGAGTGCCCTTTGAATTCGCCTACCCGCAGGCCTTTCTGCTGGACGCGCATGTAAATCCCAAACCGGGTTTCAACTTCGCGCTGATGAAGAAGTCCGGTACGCCTTGGCTTGTCGAGATTGATTTCACCGACCGCGCCGAATACTCCATGGACCCTTACGACAAAATGTCGCTGGAGGAGTTTGCCATCGCGAGGGCGCAGGCTGCCTGCGACGCCGACGGGCCGGGCGGCAGCGTTTCCTGCCCCGGCGTGGCGCGCAAGCAGACGTTCAGTAACCAGAACGGGCTCGATGTTGTGGAGCTTTATCTCAACCAGGTGAATGAAGGCTACGACCCGCCCAAAATCGAGAAAAGCGTTATCGGCCCGATTGAGGCGGTGCTGCTGCCCACCGGAAGGTCCGGCCAGGTGCTCACCTTCCAGCACACAGACAAAGACAAGAACGGGCTGGCCAGCGACGATCTATTGAGGCGGATTGCCGATCTGGTAAGTCTCACCCAGTGAGCGCCGGCCATACCCCGCCTAGTCGTCGGCCAGTTCGTAGCCGACCTCAGTCCATCCACGCCAGCCACCCGCCATGGAGGCGACGTTGCGGTAGCCCATTTTCTGCAGGCTTTCGGCAGCCAGCGCCGAACGGTAACCGCCGCCGCAATAGAGAACCAGCGAGGTGTTCTTGTCGGGAACCGTCTGCTCGATGTCCCGTTCGATAATTCCTTTGCCGATGTGGATGGAGCACGGCAGGCGGCCCGAGGCCCATTCGCTCTCTTCGCGAACGTCAATCAGGCAGAATTTCCTGTCGGAATCGAGCCACTGCTTCACCTGGTGGATGTCCACTTCCTTGATCCGGCTCTTCGCCTCCTCCACAATCTTTAAGAATTCCGGTGAATGCTTCACAGTTCCTCCAAAAGCTCCGTCATACACAAACCCCGCGGGCAGTGAACAGGCCTCTGCCCCCGCCGCGTGCCGCCCGCCGGAAGGCCCCCGCCTTAAATGCGCCCGAACTTCTTGATGGCTTCTTCAACGGACTTGTACTTGAAGATGAACGGATACATCGAGTGCTCGGTGAAGTCCAGTTGCTGCGCCTTCTTCAGCACCTCCTGCGCTTTCGCCCGCGGCACCACCACCACGCCGTCGGTGTCCGCGGCGATGATGTCTCCGGGCGCAACCGGCACGCCGTCGCAGTCAATCTCAATATTCGATCCGGCAAAGACATAATGATTCACCGAAGTGGAAGGAACAATTCCCCGGGCGTAAACCGGGAACTGGATCTTCTGCAGGTAGGCGGTGTCGCGCGTTCCGCCGTCGATGACCGCGCCGACAAAGCCGCGGGCCGCCATGGCCGAGCCCATAATGCCTCCCATGCCCGCGATGTTGACTCCGTCTTCCACCTTCATCACGTATACATCGTTGGGGCCGCCGTGGTCGATGGCGGCCAGCATGCCGCCCAGCGCCGCGCCGCCCTGGTGGTTTTCCTGCTTCTTCAGCAGCACGGTTACGGCGTAACCCACAAACTTGGTCCGAAAGATCGGCCGCATCTGGTGGCTCATGTACATCCGGCGGCCGTAGAGTTCCTCTTCCGCGTCGGAAATCGAGGCGACTTCAACCTGGCGGTAATCCTCCAGCATCTGCTGCTGCGCGGTCATTTTTGCTGTGGCCGCTGCGGCGCCCGGCCGGCCGGGTTCTCCCTTGCCGCCGTTCGACATCCAGAGGAAAGCCACGCAGCCAACCAGCACAAACATTGCTGTTTTCTTCAAAAGGTGAAGGCGTTTTTCCATTTTATTCTCCTGTTCAGATCTCGATGGGATTTCAAACCGTTGTCTTCTAACCGAATTCCGGGCCGAGAATAGCGCAGAGCAGTTCCGGCCGCCCGGGACAACTGTTGGGTCCGCGCACCATGCGCGTGAGCGGCCGCGAAACCTGGAATCCCCGCGCCAGCAACAGTTCCCCGGCAAACAGGCGGTCCTTGAGAGCGTCAACAAAAACGGTTTCACGGCTCGCGCGCCCGAGAAATTCGTCCAGCAGTCCGGCGGCTATCTCCTCATCGCGCGCCATCCACGGCCCCAGGTGGTCGGCCAGCGTTCCGCGCCGCCCGAAAGTGTATCCGTCAATTTTGCCGTTGCGTTCCGCGGCTATGGCAAAGTCCGGATTCTCAGAAGCCAGCGACCGCAGCAGGGGACTGCGGTCGGCGCCAAAAACTTCACGGTCGAGTTGCAGCACGGCGTCTGCAACCGCTTGCGGCCCGGGCATCGCTGCCGCCTGTGGCCGGGGCCGCTTCAGCCGCCAGCGCTGGATTTCGTATTCGTCGCTGAATCCGAGCTTCTGATAGATGGGCCGGCCCGCCGGCGTGGCGTCCAACTTCATGGTCGCGATACCGATGGCGTCCAGGTGCTCGATGGTTTTTTCCAGCAGGCGCGTTCCGATCCCCTGCCCGCGAAATTCCGGGTCTACCAGCACCATCCCGATCCAGGCAAAACGCTGCTCGTAAACCATGGTGGCCGCCGTGCCCACCACCTTGCCCTCGATCTCTGCCGCAAAGCATCCCCGGGGGCTTGACTCGAGAATGCACCGCCAGTCGGCCGGAGTCTGGTTCCAACCCGCCAGGCCTTTCAGCCGCATCCCGGCAGCGATGTCATCGGTTGTCATGGTGCGCAGGTTCATAGGTTGCGTGCGCGCGGGCTGGCGTCTTACCCTCAGCCGGCAAAGGTTCCCGACATTCTGCCCGAGGTAACGACCGTGAACTCTCCGCGCCCTCTGTGTCCTCAAAAGAATCAACACAGAGATCACAGAGGGTCTCTGTGTCCTCTGTGTTAAGGTTCTTGCGGCCACAGAGAACACAGAGGAAGGCAATCGCAGCATGTGTTCTGGCTGCTTAGGACGATTCTTCCCGCCGGCAACTCGAGGGAGCGCCAAGTCCACGGATTCTCACCAGACCCATTGCTCTTCCACCGTTGATCTTACGCCGCTTTTCTGCTCAGGTAATAGTAAAGGACCGGCGTCACCAGCAGCGACAAAACGATGGCGATCAGGATGCCGCCGATCACGGCAATGGCCAGCGGCTGCAGCATCTGCGAGCCCGCGCCGATCGCCAGCGCCAGCGGCAGGAACCCCAGCGCCGCCGCCAGAGCCGTCATCACGATGGGACGCAGCCGCCGCCTGCCCGCCTGCACAATGGCTTCTTTGGCGTTGTAGCCCGCCGCCCGAAACTTTCCTTCCGCGTCCAGAATCAGGATGCCGTTCTTGGCCACAATACCGATCACCATGATCAGTCCCATGAAAGAAGCTAGGTTGAAGGTTTGGCCGGTGATGAACAGGGCGAGCAGAACCCCGGAGGTGGAAAGCGTGGCGGAGGCGAGAATGGCCACGGGCGCGGAAAAGCTCTTGAACTCAAAAAGCAGGACCAGAAAGACAAAGATCACCGCCAGAAACAGAACCATCACCAGATCGCGGAATGATTTCTGTTGCGTCTGGTAGGTGCCGCCGTATTCCACCCGGATGGACGAGGGAAGGTGGAGGCCCGCCATCGCCTGCTTCACGGCGGCGATTCCATGGCCCAGGTCCAATCCCTCCAGGCGCGCCGTGACGGCGACGTAACGCTGCTCGTGGTCCTGCAGGATTTCCGTCTGGCCAGGCAGTTCGCTCATGGAGGCCAGCGTGCCCAGGCTGGCTAGTTGTCCTGAGGGGCTGATCAGCAACGTGTTGTTCATCGCGCGGAGCGACGAGCGGGCAGCTTTGGGAAATCGAATGCGCACGGTGTAAGGCCGGTCGTTCACCACAGCCGGCTGCGACGCCGGAACCCCGTCCAGCATGGCATCGGCTTCTGTTACTACGTCCTGCGGCGTAAAGCCTGCGTGGGCCGCCTTCGCCAGGTTCACGTGGTAAATGATGGCCGGGCCGCTGGTAGTGGAATCAATCCCGTTGTCGATATCCACTACAGGATGCCTGCCGCCCACCTGGATTTTGCCAATGGCGTCCGCCACCTTGGGCGCCCAGGAATTGAGCAGTTGCGCGTCGGGCGAAAACAGCTCGATGAAGACGGGCTGCGGCGCGCTGGTCAGGTCGCCGATCATGTCCTGAAGTTTCTGAACAAAATCCACGCTTACCGCCGGTTCCTGCTGTGCCACCTTTTTGCGGATGTCGTTCATGATCTGCCAGACGTCGCGGCTGCGGTCCGTCTTGAGCTTCACGGCGATATCGCCGGTATTGGCTTCCGTCACGGCGGCCAAACCCAATTGCAGCCCGGTGCGGCGGGAGGTGCTTGCCACTTCGGGCGCCGAATGAACGATCTGCAGAATATGCTCCAGCATGCGGTTCGTTTCCTCGAGCGAGCTGCCGGGCGGCGTCACATAATCCAGGATAAAACTCCCTTCGTCCATGGGCGGCAGCAGATCGGAACCGATATGGCGGTAGCAGAAAAACGAGACCATGATGAGGACCGCAGCCATAATCGCCAGCAGCCACGGGCGCTCCAGCGCGCGGCGAAACCAGCGGTCATAAGAACCAATGATCCAGCTGATCGTCTTTCCCATCGAGTGTTCTTCGTGCGCCATCATCCGCCGCGTGTCGATCTGCTCGGGCGTAAGTTCAGCGGAGGTTTCTGCAAGGCCATCTTCCCCCGGTGCGGATGAAACGTAAGGGCGATCAGCCTCGTTCCCACCCGTCAAGTCCGCCTCAGGTTTGGGTTTTGAGTGCAGCAGGTAAAGGCACAGATTGGGAGTCCATGTGAGCGCCAGCGTGAGTGACGCGAAAAGCGCCACGCCCACGGTGACGGCAAGGGCGCGAAAGAAAACGCCGGTCACTCCGGTGATGGCGATCAGCGGAACAAAGACGACGATGGGCGTTAGCGTCGAGCCGATCAAGGGCACAGTGAGTTCGTTCAGTGTGTGCGCGACCGATTCAAACCGGCCTTCGCCCGCTTCGCGCCGCAGGACCACGTTCTCCACCACCACAATGGCATCGTCGATAATCAACCCCACGGCGGCCGCCAGGCCTCCCAGCGACATCAGGTTGAAACTCTCGCCCAGAAACTTCAGCGCAACAAACGTCATCAGGATGCTGATAGGGATCACCATGCCGGCGATGAAGCTCGAGCCCCAGTCGCGCAGGAAAAGCACCAGCACCGCCGATGCCAGGATGATGCCGATCAATATGGCGTCGCGCACGCTCTTAATGGATTCGCCCACAATCCAAGATTGATCGTAAAAATTGCTGACCTTCACTCCCGGCGGCAGCCTCTTTTCGATCCGCTGCATTTCCGCCTTCACTTCAGTGGCCACGCGCATCGTGTTGCTGGCGCGCTGCCGGTTCACATTGATCAGAACGGCAGGCTGTCCGTTCGCCGTCACGATGGTGTAGTTGGGCGCAATCCCTGAAGAAACGCTCGCCACGTCGCGGACGTAAATGGGATTGCCGCCGGCATCCTTCTTGACGTAGATATTGGCGATTTCCGGCGGATTTTGCACCTGGCCGCTGATCAGGTCCAGGTACAGCTTGTGGTCACGTGTCAGCAGGCCCGGCGACTGGATCAGGTTGGAGCGGTCCACCGCGCTCAAAAGATCGGAGACGGTCACGTGGGTCACCAGCAGCTTGGCCGGATCGGGCGTAATGTGGAATTCTGGCACCTGCATGCCCTGGATCACAATGTTTCCGACGCCCAACAGGCTGTTCAGCCGGGGTTTGATGCCATATGTGGCCAGTTCCCAGAGCTCGGTCTGCGAAACCGTCTTGGAGGTCAGGCTGTAGCCCATAATGGGAAAACTGGAAAATTCCAGACGGTTTGTTTCAATCCTGGCCGTCGCCGGCAGATCAGGCCGCACTTGGGCAATTGCCGCATTCACCCGTTGCAGCGTCCGGAACATATCCACATTCCAGTTGAAAAAGAGGTCGACTTCTGCGGAGCCCCGGCTGGTGATCGATTTCACGTCCTCGACGCCCAGCACGCCGCCCACCGCTTCTTCAATCGGCCGTGTGACGGTGACCATCATCTGGTCGATGGGCATCACGCCGTTGTTAACAGCAATGATGATGCGGGGGAAATTGGTGGTCGGGAAAACAGCAATGGGGATGGTGAAGCCGAGATATCCGCCCACCAGCGCCAGCGCAACGATCAGGAAAATGATCGGCTTGGAATCCCGCGCGAACCAGTAAGAGGACGCATCCTTGTCGCGCTCGCCGGTGACCGGCGGAACATCGGGATCTGAGTGGGTGCGGCTGTTCATCAAGAGCTCAATACTTCACTTTAGTTCCGTCGGGCAGGCCGTAGGCGCCCTGGGCCACAATCAGTTGCCCCTGCTTGAGCCCCTGGGTGATTTGCACTTTGCCGCCCTGCTCGATGCCGGTTTTTACTTTCGTCTGGTGCGCCACGCTGGCGGAATCAATCGCCATCACGTACGGGCCAAGATCGGGATCATTCAGCAGCGCCGCCCGCGGAATCACCAGCGCGTCCGGCACCTTCCTGGCCGTCACCGTCAGCGTCACCGTTGAGCCGGGCTTCAGTTTGCCGCCCGGGTTGCGGGCCCGCACCCACACCTGCACCGTGGTGCTGTTGGGATCGACCGCCGGGCTCACCACCGTGACTTTTCCCGCCAGCGGTTTCGAGGCACCCGGCCCGGAAATCTCCGCCGCGTCACCCACTTTCAGCAGTGCGACTTCCGACGCCGGCACACGCGCCCGCGCCACCACCTCCGAAAGGCTCATCACGGTTATCAGCGGCATGCTTGAAGAGGCCATGTCGCCCGGGAACAGCGGCCGGTCGGTCACAACCCCGTCAATGGGGCTGCGTATTTCCGAATACGAGAGCTGTGCCGCTGCGTTGTCGTACGCGCCCTTTGCGGAATCCAATTGGCCTCTGGCCGATTTCAATTGCGCTTTCATGCCCACCGACTGCAGCTTTTCGAGTTGCTGGTTGGCGGACTGCAACTGCGCCTGCGCTTGGGCCAGCCCCACACGCGCCTGGTCCAGTTGCTTGCCGGCCAGCGCACCCTGCGCGTAAAGCTTTTTGCTGTTGGCATAGAGCTTCTGGGCGGCGGCGAATGAGGCTTTGGCGCTTTCCACGTTGCCTTTTGCCTGCGTAATCTGCTCCGGCAGGTTGGCGGCGGTGGTGCTCTGGTAATTTGCCTGGGCCTGTTCGTAAGCGCCTTTGGCCTGGGCGGCGGTTCCGGCCAAGTCTTTGTTTTCCAGCACCGCAAGCAGTTGCCCGGCGTGCACGCGGTCTCCGCGCTCCACAAAAAATTTCTGAATGGGGGCGCTGATTTTCGGCACGATGGTGGCCTGGTGCAGCGGGTAGAGCACCGCCTCGGAGCTGACCTGCTGTTGAATCTCTGCTCGTTCCACGTTAACAGCCTGCACTGTTACCAGCGGCTCGCTTTCAGGCGATTCCTTGCCGCCGCAGCCCGCAATCACGAGTGAAACACCCAGCGCCAGCAAAACCGTCATCTGGTGCTGCAATCCATGCCCTGGTTGATGTGGCATCTCTCAGAAGCTCCCCGTGAGCGTCTGGAGATTGGCCAGGGCCACGCGGTAACGCTCCAGGCCGGCCGCGTAACTGTTGCGGGCCTGCGTCAGCGTATTCTGGGCGTTCAGCACATCCAGCACCGTTGCGTCTCCTGACTTGTATCGAAGCATGTTCAGGCGCAGACCGTCCGCCGCCAGGCTCGCCGAACTTTCGAGCGACGCCAGTTCCTCCCGTGCCGTCCGCGCTTCATTATAGTAGGAATAAAGGTTCTTCAACACCTGCCGCTGCGCAAAACTCAGGTTGACCTGCGCCTGCTCCTTCTGATAACGGGCCTGGTGCAGCTTGCTGATGTTCGCGCCCCAGTGCCACACCGGCACGTTCAGCGTGGCCGTTACAAAGAAGCCCAGGTTGGGCAGCCGGCCTGCTTCCGGAAAGGCGCTGGCCACGCTGTGCAGCGCAAACGCATTGGCCTCAATTCCGTAATCGGCATCAAAGGAAAGCGTTGGCAGAAACGCCGCTTTCGCCTGCGATACTCCGTAGCGCGACTCGCGCAGGGCCGCCATGGCGGCGCGGATTTCCGGGTTGCCAGCTTCCGCCATTTTTGTTGCTTCCGCCAGCGTGGGCAGCGGCGGAGAAGTGTCGAGGTCATCCACCACATTGAAGTTCTGGTTGAAATCGGGAAACAGCATCACCGCCAGGGCCAGCCGGGCGTTCGCCATGGCCAGGGTGGCTTCCTGGAACGCCTGCTGCTGCTGGTTGTATTGGATCTGGAAGGTGATCACGTCGCTGTGCGCCACCTCGCCGCCCTGCTCCAGTTCCTGGCTTGCCTTGAGAGACCGCCCCGCCTGGTCCAAAGCCTGCTGCGCCGTGGCGTACCCTCGCTCCGCCGTCACCAGCGCGTAGTAGGCCTGCGTCACCACCACCTTCAGCCCGCGTTGCGCAATCTCCTGCTGCGCCCGTGCCATCTCTTCCGCTGACGTAGCTCGCCGGTAACCCGCCAGTGTAAAGGTGTCCGCGGAAAACGTCTGGCGAAAAACGCCCCAGGCGCGGTAGACGTGAACGCCGTCATTGGTAACATACCGCCCGCTGGGCAAGACGCCATTGCCCTGGGTCAGCAGTTCCTGGGTGGTATAGTCCGCCGAAGGCAGCAGGGTTGATCGCGCTTGCGTCACGTTGGCCCGCGCCATCTTCGAGGCCGTCACCGCCGCCTGGAACTGCGGGCTGTATTTTTCCGCGCGCTGCAACGCATCCTGCAGGGTGAGGGTGAGCGGCGCGCTGTTGCTGTTGTTCGCGCCGGCGGCTGCGGGTCCCTGCTGAGAGTCCGGCCCGGAGGCCAGAGTGGTGAGAAGCTGCGTGTCGGAAACGTGGGACGCCGCCGCCATCTTGCTGCCATCAGATGCAGCCCTCAGGGTTGCCACTCCTGGCAGCAGCAGCGCAAAAGCTGAAAGAATTCCGCAAGCAAACGGCATGCCCGGCCCTCGCGCCCTAGCCTGACCACCGCGCATGAATTTAGAGATGACCGCTCTTTGTTGCCACCGTTCATTCCATTTCCGGCCGCTTTGCATCGTGACCTCCTGTCCATCGGACTGTCAAAAAACTCCTCCGGAGGGGCTTCATTCAGGGTTTTGGGCCGTCCGGCGCCGCCTTAATAGCTTGGGGGAAACCCGTGTCGAGCGCTTCTGATTGCCCTAAGGGAATTTAATATGGCGGGACTACGCAGTGTCAAGCACTTTGTACCACAAAGCAATTTGGCCCTCCCCTTGCCGCGTTTCACGAATGGTCATCGTCTTCCAGGTTGAGTACCGCCGACGCGGTCCCTGCCGATGCCACCTTTTCCCAGGCGCTGGTGCGCCAGTTGTCGGGACGGGATTGCGCCGGTCCCCAGGCTGGCAACGTCATCAGCAGCCGCTCTGAAAATCCGAACAGGTAGGGCTCGTACATGGCCCGCAACTTCTCAAGTGTTTCATCGGCGGCGTGTTCCCGGCACATAGGCGTACCGCAGGCGCCCAGGATGCGGCGAATTTCGATGAGCGTCGAGGGCTCAAAGCGGTCGTGAGAAACAAGCCGCGGCGGAATAGCCAAAGCCTGCGCCAGGTCCACCAGCGCGTGGCGACAGATGGCGAAAGTCAACTCCGCCTGCCAGCGCAGCGCGCCCTCGGTGTGGGCAATCAGCAGCGCGCAGGCGTCCAGAATAGTGGCCAGCGCCGACACCCACGACTGGTTGTTGTGCTGCGAGCGAAAGTAGCAGAGCACGGGGTAGGAAAGGTGGCTTTCCATCAGTTCAGCGGCCCAGCTTTCCCAGGCGCGCAGGTACTGGTCCAGCGCTTCCAGGTTCTGCTGCCGGACGTGCCGCCGCAGCAGTTCCGGGGCCGTCGGAGGCGAGCCGGCGCGCGCGTCCAGCAGCACGATGTTCGCCTCGCGCCGCGAAAACGCTCCGTAGAGCACCGGCAGATAGGAGATCACCACCGCCAGAAAGGCGAAGCCCATGCCGGCCTCGACCACGGTCACAAACCGCGCCAGCGGCGTGTGCGGGATCACGTCGCCCAGCCCCAGGGTGAAAAAACTGGTGCCGCTCAGGTAAAGCTGCGTTCGGAACGATTGCACCGTCGCCGGATCCCCCAGCAGTGCTCCGTCCGCCCACTGCAACATTCCGAAGCTCAGAATCAGGCCGCCCGCCCACACGCCGAAAAGCATCAGCACCGAGAACGGCCCGAAAATCCCCAGAAGACCCTCGCGCCGCTTGGCAGACTGGATACGGCGGGCGATCCAGTACCAGGGCTCGCGGATGCTGCGATAATACGCCGCAGCCAGCCGGTAGCGCCGCGTCACGCGCCGGGGCAGAATGATGGTTTCAAAAGCGTCCCAGAGAATCACGCCCAACAGAACGAGTCCCAGCAATCCGATCAGCGCCGCCACAAATATTCCTCTCCCCTAAGCGTGTGCCCGGCAGTTCATTTAACTTTAGCAGCTTGCCGGGAAGCGTTCCAGAACGTAACCACGCCCCGTCCAGGGGAAGGCCATCAGCTCCGGCCGTCGAAGGCAGCTCGGCTGCCAGAAATGGCGTTGCTGCAATCTGAAAAATCCTGGAGGTTAAACAAGCTGAGAAGGCCCGCGTCCGGGGAAAGGGGAATGTCAAACCGCCGCTCCTGGCCAGCAACCCGTTCTGCGTGCTCGCTACGTGTGGCAGGATTACACCAGGAGTCTTGTTCCGTGCGCTCGCGCCATCTGGTACGCATGACTCGTCGAGGGCGACTCTGGCAGGAACTCTTGGATCAAAAGTCGAACCTCCCGCTGAGCTGAAATTCCCGGCCAGTGCCTTCGGCCATAGTGATCGAACCGAACTGAGGAGTATTCACGTAGTTGTTCGGGTAACCCCAGTTACTGTGATTCAAAGCATTGAAGGCTTCGGCGCGGAGAACAAACTGGACGCGTTCAGAGATGGCAAACTGCCGCTGCAATGCCTGGTCGAGATTTACGAAACCAGGGCCGAAGACGGTATTGACGCCCGCATTGCCAAAGGTGTACGGAGCGGGCGCAGCAAAAGCTGCTGGGTTGAACCACTCTGCGGTGGTGCGCGTGCCAGAAGGAAACACGGGTTGTCCTGTTACGTTGGCGCGAATGGGGTTCTGGCCGAGGAGCGTTCCGGCATTCGCCGTATCGCCAAAAACGGAGAGCGTGAACGGCATTCCGCCCTGGGCCGAGAAGATGCTGCCAAGGGTCCAGCCGGAGGTCAGACGCCGGATGAAGGGACGGCTTCCCCATCCTGGAAAGGCGTAGACTACGCTTGCGACAAAGCGATGCGGAACGTCCATGCCGTTGAGCCCCTTTTCGGCCGCCAAGTCCGAATTGTTTTGGGGAATCGAGGGTTGCATCATCGCCGAACGGAAGTCGGGAGCGTCCGTGAGACTCTTCGACCACGTATAATTCGCCAGGAACGTCAGGCCGTGGCGAAACTCCCGGCGGACATCAATCCAGCCTGCGCCGTACCAACTGTTGGCTGTGTTCTCCAGATAGTTGATGGCCGAAACGGGGAACGTATCGCTCTGGATGGTGAAGTTATCAGGGTTATCGCCGGCAAAGGAAGTGCCGGGAAGGAATGTTATGGTCTGATAGGGGCGCCGGGGCTGGACTGGCCCAGGGCCGGGCGGCGCGTTGTTGATCAAATGGGACCGTTGCAGATGGTACCCCCGCGAGCCCTCGTAACCCACTTCCAGCACCATCTTGCCAGGAAGCGCCTTCTCCACGGTGAAGCTCCATTGGTTGATGTACTGAGGATGAGAATGGGGATCGAGGGCATTAAAGCTCACGACAGTTTGACCCAGGACAGGGGGAGCGAAGTTAAAACCGAAAAGGCTGGGAATGTAATTATCACTCTGCCGGGTTTCAGCAAAAACATAAGGCGGATTGTGGCGCTGATTGCACCATGTATTCATGTCAACTGGCGTAAAGAAGGTGCCGAACCCACCACGGAGGACGATCCCCAGGCTGCGAATCTGGTGCGCAAATCCAATGCGCGGGGCAAAATTCAGGCCATTGGGATACCATAGCCCCCTGGGCGTCCCCGCCTGCCCGCCGACAAAGGAGTAAAGCTGGCCGTTCTGAAACAGAAGGTTTGCCCCCGGCTCGTCCAGATCAGATAAAGCGCTCATGTACTCGTAGCGCAGCCCGAGGTCAAGTGTGGTGGCATTCGTCACCTGCCAGTTATCCTCGACATACGCATTTCCGTACCACTGCCTGAGATCCATTTGGGGTACGCCGGCCTGGCGCTGCTTCACGACCGGAAGACCCAGAAGAAAGCTTGCCAGGCCTGAGCCTGTGCCGTCGTTAGTGGCGGTCTGGGTGGTGAAGCCATTGGTAAACTGATAGAAGCCACGGGTCTCAAAGAAGCCCCACATGGGCCAGAAAAAGGGGAGGTAACCACCGCCAACTTTCAGCGAGTGATGGCCCTTCTGCCAGTTCCAGGTATCTTGCAGTTGAAGGAAGGTGTCCCAGTCCTGCACCGGCGTCGCGTTAAAGGAGTCTCCCATCGCGCTATAACCCTGGACATTAAAGTAAGGCAGGCCCCAGGACCCTTTTCCTCCCCAGGAGACGCCTTGAATCCCGAGTTGAGAAACATAGTCGTGCGTAAAGTTGTTCTCAGAATACTCGTGCATGGAGAGCCGCGACAGGCCAAAAGAGAGATTGTTGATCATCGTCGGCGAAAAAATGTGGGTATAGGAGACTGTCAGGTTTTGGGCCATGTTGTCATCAAATAGCCCAAAGCCGGGCAGGAAGGCAGGCGTGAAGCCGCTTTCATGCTCGATGGAATACCGTCCAAATAAGCTATCGCCTTCCCCAAAGTTGCGATCGAGACGAATCGTTCCCTGGTCCCACGGCTGTGTCGCCGTCCGCACATCAAGGTAATTGTTCGAGTCAAGCCCAGCCGACGCCGATCCCATGCCCATCCCCATGTCCGAGCCAGCGGACGGCCCGAGGTTCGGCAGGGGAATTAATTTGAGCGCTCCAGACGCCACCGAGCTGATCATCGAGGGCGGGATGACGTCTCCCGAGAAAGGGGCGCGGATAATTTTGGGGTTGCTCGGGCTTACAGGTTGCGCCGCGTTGTATTTGGGGTTGGGCGAAGAGCTAAACGGATTATAGATCGTTTGCCCGCTCATGCTGAAGTCGCCATCACGCTCCGCCGCAGTGGGTACGGTGTCAATTTGATAGACCTGGTTGCTGAACCGGAACCCTTCATAATTCACGAAGAAGAAAGTCTTGTTTTTCTGGATTGGCCCGCCGAGAGAAGCGCCGAACTGGTTCTGGTTAAGATGCGGAACCTTGGTTGAATTCCAGACTCGGGCATCGAGGACCGTGTTACGGAAGTATTCATAGACCGTACCGTGCAGTTGATTCGTGCCGGAATGGGTAATCATATTGACTTGCGCCCCTCCAGCGCCTCCAAACTCCGCCGAATAGCTGCCTGTCTGCACCTTGAATTCCTGGATGGCATCGGGGGAAGGACTTAGCGACAAGGTCCAAAAGGTTGGATCCGAATCCGTTGTACCATCCAGCAGATAATAGTTCGCGTTGGCACGGTCTCCGGCCGCGGTGAACTCCGTACCCTGGCCGGGACGCCAGTAAAGCTGGTTCTGATTTCCGTCCTGAACCCCCATGCCCATGTTTGGAGTTGTGGCAGGAGCCAGGATGGCCAGGTCCAGTACGTGCCGGCCGTCCAGGGGAAGTTGCCGGGTCAAGGTCGGATCAATGACTTCCCCCAGAGTAGCGTCCGTGGTTCGAAGAGGGAGGGGAGCTCCCTTAACGACGACCTGCTGTGTCTGGCTCCCGACTTGCAGTGTTAAGTCAAGGCGCAGGCCCTGATTGACCGCCAGCACAATGGTATGCAGTTCGCTTTGGAAGCCGGATGCTCCCACACGCAATTGGTAATTGCCCGGGTTCACGTCAATAAATGTGTAGAACCCTTTGCCGTTGGACACTGTGCTGCGGCGGAGGCCGGTGTTGGGGGAGATCAGAGTCAGGCTGGCCCCGGGTATGGCCGCTCTTTGAGCGTCAAGCACTTCTCCGCTGATGGACGCGAAATTGGCCTGTGCAAGCGCGCTTGCCAGAGGCATGAAAAGCAGCACGGCGCCGCAGATCAACCATCTTAGCGGCCAGCGGAGGGAAACAACGCTCTTCGAATGCCAGCGCCCAGGAGGCGCCGGGAACGTCACGGATATGGAGCCATTGCACGCCATCTTGTGTGAGCCTCCTTCGTTCTCCCGTTTACCGCCGTACTCGCGAAGCGCGCTCATCATGCTCGGGACATAACCGGGCAGGCGCAGCTACTATTGAAAACAACGCCGGCGCCGTTTAGACGAGCGGCGCATCGGGAATCTTGTCCCAACCGAAGACCCTAAACTCCGACGACAATCCGAGTCATGTGCCGGTGAAGCTTCTGAATGACCAGGCCACGGGCTGCGCTCGGATATAAACCTTAAAGGAAAGGGATGACCGCCCCAAGTGACGTTTGCATCGCTTGCCGCTAAACGTCACAACGAGGCTATCCGCAGAGCGTTGAAGGATCAATAGCCCATAAGGGCAGGCTGGGCGATTAAAAAGTACTACTGCGCCGCCGAATCGAAGTGTAGGAATGGTCCAACGGATGGGTTACTGGTCTAACTCTTAAACTGCTCGTCCACTTCCACCTGCCAGGCGCTGGCCAAGCTGTTGGTTTCGTTCGCCATGCCCACCACGGCAAACAATTCGGCCAGCATGGCGTCGGTCATGCCGGCCTTGCGCGCCCCTGCGGTGTGCGAGGCGATGCAGTAGTTGCACTGGTTCGTGATGCTCACGGCCACGTAAATCAGCTCTTTGGTCAGGCGGTCGAGCACCCCCTCGGACATAATTTGCTTGATGCTCTCCCACGTCCGCCGCAGGGTCACCGGATCGTGCGCCAGCGCTTTCCAGAAATTGTTGATCCAGTCCGTCTGGCGCGTCGCCATAATGTCGTCATACACCGCCCGCACCTCGGGACTCGCGTCTTTGTATTCAATCAGACCCAGCGTTGCCATCGCGTCCTCCCTCGCCGTGAATTTGAAAAATTCAATTGTAGCGCATGTGTGCCAGGCTCCAACCATGATGGACTGGCAGCGGGGTTTGGGATTCCCATATTCAAGATGGCAGAAGCGTAAGGCGGCACGCGCCGGGCTGAAGCCCGGCGCTAGTGCGCCTGAGAGCGCGTTTGGTCGGAGAGGTGGAAGTCCTCTCCAAGTCAACGTAACTTGTAACCGACTGCAACTGCGTCGTCGTGAGGCGGGGTGGGGAGCAGCAGGAGGTGAACGACCAGTCCGTAGGTTAACGAACTCGATTCGGCCGGTGCGATGAGGCGAGCCTGCTAGCGAAAGGCGAAGCCCCGAGTTCCCGAGGGGAGAAGAACCCCAAGAGGGAAGCGCTCTCGGTTCGACCCGTCGAGGGGTAACGTGCCCGGACGAGG
>JAJYJL010000893.1 GCA_021789565.1 Acidobacteriota bacterium | reverse complement strand
ACGCTGAGGCAGTTCACACCCTGGTCGCAGAGGACCCTGTCGCCCGCTTTCAGGTCCCTAACCTCTTTGCCTACTTCAACGACTTCGCCGCTGAATTCGTGCCCGAGTATCTGGGGTTGCTCTGTGAGCGGAATGTGCCGCCCCTGCGCATCAAGGTTGTAATTTCCGTGACCCCGATAGAGGTGAAGATCGGTTCCGCAAACCCCCACCGCTTTTACCCGGATCATGACTTCACCCGGCGCGAGCGATGGATCGGGGACCTGCTGCACAACCAGTTTTTCAACGTCCTGCAGGACAGCTGCCTTCATTCTTTCCTCTCAAACTTCCAGATCGCTGATATCGATGGTGCCTTCACTGTGGAGCCGTTTAAAGATTTCGGCAGTTTCGCGGATGCCTTCTTCAAGAGGCGTGCGTGGGATGTCGCCAAAATCGCGGTGCAGGGCGCTGTCGTCAAAGTTGTAGGCGATCGGGATGGGTTTCCCCTCGGCACGGATCAGCGCTGCGGATTCAGGGAGCAGACGGTTGAGTGTGGCAAGAAACTGATCCATCTGGATTACCGCCCCTCGCAGAGTATAAGTTTTTGCTCCCTCGATGGGGGCTTCCGCGCATCGCACGAAGATTTCCGCCGTGTCTTTGGCGTACTGCATGTCAAAACCGCCGGTGAAGCGGATGGTGTAAGGGTGTCCCACGATGGTGGCCTTGATGGCCTTGGTGGGGCCTGAGGTAATTCCCTGGTCACGTCCCACGCCGTAAACGGTGCCGGGCCGCAGGCCGACGCTGGAAATGCCGTCACTCAGGTAATAAATGCGGGCGCTGCCTTCGTTTGCCTGTTTGAAAACACCATAATGCGTGTTGGGCTGCAAGGGGGCGCCTTCCTGCACCTGGCCCGGTCCGTAGAACTCTTCCGGTCCGAACACGGCGACCGAACTCGCATAGACAATGCGTTTGATCTGGTCGCGGCGCTTGCGCACCACCTCGAAAGCGTTCACCGTCCCGAGCACGTTCACTCGCGCTCCCAACCGCGGGTTGGCGGCGCAGGCCGGGACCTGGAGTGCCGCCAAATGGATCAGGTGAGTGATTCCGTTTTCTGCAACGGCGCGGTCCAGCGCGTCGAAGTCGGTAATGTCTCCCTGGACAAAATGGATTTGCTCAATTTGTTCACCAGTCAAAAGCTGCTGCAAACGATGAGCTTTTGTGTCGAGATCATAAATCCAGGGTGCATTTCCCTGTTCAATAAGTTTCCTGACAATCCATGAGCCGATGAATCCCTTGGCCCCGGTGAGAAGAAAGCGATTGGTGCCTGATGCGCTCGAATCTTGTGCCATGCGCAAGATTATATTGGGACTGAGGGAGAGTTTCCACCCTGAAGAACATAACCCGAATGTCTCCAGGTTATCTGGGCAATGCAGGAGGGCGTTTCCGCGTTGGTCTGGAGCAGGCTCCGTTGCGAATGGGATTGGGAGCGCGTCGCGGCGGTAAAGTCAGATATAAACTGGAATGACCGGACGCGCCCCAGTCCCCTTTGAAGACGACAGAACCCACCCTTTGCAACACAGAACGCTATTTCTTAAACGGGTTGTTGCGGCATTCAAAACTCGCCGAGCGGGCGGGCCTTGCTCCATTAGCCGCCGATACTGATGTCCTGGGCGAAGTTGCCATTTGGACGGGCGACAAAAGTTATGGTCGCCTGCTTCTGAGTTTGGCTGGCCAGTTCGTCGAGAGACGAGGTTGTCCCGCCAACCTCAATCTTCGTCCTGTTGGTTACGAGGAATTTGTACGAAACCTCGCCGGAACCGGTTACGAAAAGCGCCTTCGTGCCGGGTTCAACCATCGAGATGGTGCCACTCAGCGTTTCCGGCCTGAAATTGTCCCAGTTAGTCTCTGCAGTTGAGGTTGATTTTTGTTGCGCGGTTGCGGTTTGTACTCCCAGCAACAGGGCGATGGGAATGATCAGAAGAAATGCGAATTTTTTCATCACTTGTTACCTCCTTCTCACTTTTTCTCTATATATGCGCCATCGTGCATTCTCTCTCCAGACATTTAGATGCTTCCGCACGGGACCGGAGGATACCGGTTCGAGCCTCAATAAGGAAAATCATGCTAGACTTTTTAAGGCTGGACGCGAAGCACTGGCCGTGAGCAGGTTGGGAGTTCGACAGGCATGCTTGTCCAAACAACCCATGGAAAACAAGAGAATCCTTCTAACGAATGATGATGGCATTGGCGCCGCTGGACTCAAAGCGCTCGAAAGCGCCCTGCGCGTGCTTGGCGATGTGACAGTCGTTGCACCCGACGCAGAGCGAAGCGGGTCCAGCCAGGCCCTCACGCTGCACCAGCCGCTGCGCGTTAAAGCCATTGATGACCGGCATTTTGCAGTCGGAGGAACGCCGGCGGACACGGTGATTCTTGCTCTTTATCAGTTGTTGCCAGAAAAGCCACACCTGGTTGTTTCCGGCATCAACCCGGGCGGCAACCTGGGGGAGAACCTGATTTATTCCGGAACGGTTGCGGCAGCACAGGAGGCCGCGCTGCACGGCGTTCCGTCGTTTGCAATTTCGCTTGTTGGCCGTGACCCGCAGGACTTCAGCGCAGCTGGCAAAGTTGCGTTTGAAGTAGCCGGCAGACTCCTGCGCGAAGGGCTTCCGCCGGGCATCGCGTTGAACGTTAATGTTCCCAACCACGAGATCCGGGGTGTACGCCTGACGCGCCAGAGCCAGAAAATTTCACAGAATCTGGTGTGCGAAAAGAGGGACCCGCGAGGAAAGTCATACTACTGGCTGGATGAGACGCTGCCGCACCGCGTGGTCGAGCCGGATTCGGATTACGCGGCCATCTTTGCCCATGAGGTATCCATTACCCCGCTTGAAGTAGACCGCACCCACAACTCGAGCCTTAATCACCTTTCCGCCTGGCTACCGGAGTTGCAACAGAAGATCAAGCCATGAAAGAAGGGAAGTCGGTTCCAGTTGTGAATGGCAAAGGATGCGGCGGCCGGCCCCATAAATCCGATGGCAGGCGCGCTTTGACGCCTAGCTGTTGACAGGCACGGTTCCTGCTGCGTCCCCGCGCTGGTGGTTGGCTTTTAACAGCATGCGCTGTAGAGAATGGTTGCTTATAAGAGCTTTACGCTGCTACGGTCTGCCCCAGAACTTCCCACAAAGATTCCGGGATCTCGTCCTCAAAACTGACGCCGAAGCTGACGCTAGCATCATCCTGCATCTGGCGCGTCCAGGTCACACGGCCGCGAATCGCGTACCGCAGGTCTGGATGCAGGATGATTCCTACAGCTTCGCCCGGAACCACTTTCTTCCTTGAGCTGAATATGCCGCCTGTTTTGGTAAGTCCTGAAATAACTACAGGATGCCGGAGTTTTTCCTCCGACGATTCCGTCAAAAGAGTCGCACAAAGTGGAAGACAGTTGCTTACCCTCGCAAAGGTAAAGCCAATGTTCTTCTCTCGCACGTTTGGTCCCCTCCCATCGCACGAATAGTTAGAACGGCTTTACAATGCCCTAAATAGCCGAATCTGTCAATCCGTACTGTTTGTTCAATGTTTGGCAGAGAGTAATAAAAGCATGACGCCTCTGCCCCAAAGACCAATATCGGCATCTGGCCGGGTTCGTTTAACTTATTTCACTTGTACCTGCAGACTGTACAGGTGTAAGCGCGTGTGTTAGTTTTCGAAGGAAGGCATCATTCAAATGGAAATGGAAAATATTCGAGTTCGATTTGCGCCTAGCCCAACTGGGTATGTCCATGTCGGCAACGCCCGGACGGCATTGTTCAACTGGCTTTTCGCCCGCCATCACAAGGGGACTTTTGTCCTCCGCATTGAAGACACGGACGTTGAGCGTTCTGAGAAGCGTTATGAGACGCAGTTGTTGGAGGACCTGAGATGGTTCGGGCTGGACTGGGATGAAGGTCCGGATTGCGAAGGCCCGCTCGGACCGTATCGGCAATCCGAACGCCAATCGCTCTACAGGCAGTATTCACTTGAGCTCATCGAGAAAGGGCATGCGTACTACTGTTTCTGTTCGGCCGAACAACTGGAGGAAGAGCGTCAGAAAGCTTTGAAAGCGGGACGCCAGCCGCAATACTCTGGCCGGTGCCGAACGATTCCGAAAGAAGATGCGGAGCGCAGAGTAGCCGCCGGCGAGCCTGCTGCAATCCGGCTGAAGATTATGGACTGGAACCTGGCTTGGAAGGACCTTGTTCACGGC
>JAJYJL010000892.1 GCA_021789565.1 Acidobacteriota bacterium | reverse complement strand
CAGTGCGAACGGACCGACCCGTAGTGCCTGGACCTCGCAAAAAACCGGGTCCAGTGGCACTTTCAGGCGAACGATCCCAGTCATCATGTCCGCCCAATCATCCACGGCATCCCGGATCTTCTTTTGCACTGCCGGATTGGCTCTTTGATCAGGACGGACAACCTGCTCCTGTCGCCCTGAGATTTCCGCAATTTCGCTTTCAGTCGGCAGGGGAGCAAACGGTAGATGGACCTGCCGGCTCAAAGCCTCCAAACGGAGATCAGAATCTAAATCAGACAAGTGGACGGAGGCCTCCCGCACTGCCGATGCCAGTCGCTTCCCTTCGGAATGCGCCTTGTCAAGGCCTTCAAGCGCTCCTTGAGGACTGATGTTGCCCGCACATCCGTTCAGGAAGAACCCGAATGTTTGCCCATTGGCTTCGAGTTCCCGGTTGGCAAAAGACGGGAAATCCCCACTGATACACAAACTCTCAGCCCCCAACATATAGGGATGAGAGGCATACGAATAAAGGAGGATTTCCTGCTCGCGAGTACGGAAGCAGGCAACATCCAGACGCTCGGGACGCGGCTTCTCGGGCGCAAACCCGAGGACGACGCCGTTTGAGGTCTCTTCACGGCGATTAAATCCCAGCCTATAAGGAACCGAGGTCAGGCTGAGCCTTGCAGGCAGGAGGTTTTCCTTCGCTTGTGCAATCGCCCTGTTGATCTTATGTACCACATCCCATTGATAGGCATAATGAGCAACATCACAACCCCTGACCCGAAACATACCCGGGCCCGAATGCGTGTGCGTTGCAAGCAGTAGAATGCTCTCACGAGGGATACCTAAACGGGTGGAGGCATATTCACGAACGGCCACCACGTGCCATCGGGCAAACCCCAGCAGGTCTGCCTGAATAATGGCAGCCAAGCGCGTACCATCAGACAGCACCACAGCACGCACGTGGAGGGGGTCCCCAATACAGTTGGAGGGTTCCAGCCGGGCGATGAACCCTGACAACCCAATGCCGATCTGAGGAGTGACCTCCTCACTTGCAGCGCCCGCGCTCAAGCTCATGGCACGAATTCTACCATCGAACTCCGAAAGCCTTAAAAGGGAAAATGTTGGTCACATGTCAGCCTGGTTCAGAAAGATCACCGGTCATCGCCGGCAAGGCCTTGAAACGCCAGATCGTGGGGTTCTTCATACCAGAATCCATTTTTCCGTTTCAGTTCGTCCAGTCTTTGCCCGTAACCGATTCTTCAAAAGAACCTTACAATGGGGGTACTTCTTACAGGAAGAACGCTTATGTAAATAAGAGATTTTTACCTTTACAATAAGCTATGGAATTGTGTATATAGAAGGGCGTCCAGTGCAGAGATGGCAGCACGAAATTATATCGCGGCAATCGAAAGAACGCTGAAAGTGGTAGAGGCCTTTAATGGCCAGCGTGAGGTTTCCCTGGGAGAACTGGCCTCGCGGGCGCGAATGATCAAGAGTTCCGTCTTTCGCATTCTTTACACTCTGGGCCAGTTGGGCTACGCGGAGAAGGACACTCAAGGCCGCTACTCATTGACATCGCGATGGGAAAACTTGTGTCTTGGGGCTCAGCCTACGCGCGAACTGATCAGACTCGCAGCTCCGCTGATGACCGTCCTGCTGAACCGTTTCAAGGAGACTGTCAATCTCGGCGTCATTGACGGTGGAGACGTCTTGTATATTTATGTACTCGAAAGCCCACATGCCTTTCGTCTTGCGGCCCACGCAGGAATGCGGAGCCCGCTGCACTCCACCGCCCTTGGGAAGTGCTTGCTTTCACACCTCTCCTCAGACGAAGTCCATGAGATCCTGAAAAAGAATCCTATCCGGGAACTGACACCCCACACGGTCCGCGATGAGGCGGCTTTCAAGCGGGGACTGAGCCGCGTGCGGGCGCAAGGCTATGCTGTTGATAACGGAGAAGATTCCTCAGGCGCGCGCTGTGTTGCTGCTCCGATTTTTAACGCAGCCGGAGAGGTTGTCGCAGCCATCAGCATTTCGGGACCCGCGGGCCGAGTCAACCCCAAGCGCGACCGCGAACTAGCCAACTCTCTGATGGATACATGCCGAAGGATTTCGACAACACTCAAGTACGCGGCTTTGCACGTCGGTCCAAGCGCCGCGGGAGGACATTAGAGTGGGGCTCGCGCTGCTGGGGGGAACCCCTGTTCGTTCAAAACCATTCCCAAGCTGGCCTCAACACGGCACGGCGGAGGAAGAAGCCGTCATTGAAGTGCTTCGAAGTGGCTCCTGGGGCGGGTACAGCTGCAAGGTTGAGGAGTTTGAAACCGCCTTTGCAGATTTCCATCATGTCCGATACGCGATTTCCTGCGTGAATGGCACCATCGCCCTGGAGGTCGCCCTTCGGTCTCTGGGAATCCAGTGCGGCGATCAGGTCATTGTCCCCGCCATCACATTCGTCGCCACGGCGTCCAGCGTGATGTTGTGCCACGGAGTGCCGGTCTTTGCTGATATTGATCCCGTCACTCTGAACCTCTCACCGAAATCTGTAGAAGCGGCCATCACGCCTCGCACTAAAGCGATAATTCCCGTCCATTTCGGGGGGCAACCAGCGGATATGGATGCCTTATGCGAGATTGCCTCCCGCCACGGGCTGGCGATCATCGAAGATTCGGCGCATGCGCAGGGGGCTCTGTGGCGCGGTACTCCCGTGGGAAATTTCGGTGACCTTGCAACGTTTAGCTTTCAGGCTTTCAAGTTAATAACGGCCGGTGAAGGCGGCATCATCCTGACCCGGTCGGAGACGCTGGCTGAGAAATGCCGTGCCTATTGCAATCACGGTCGGCGGGCTTCGGGAGGATGGTTTGAACATTTTACGCTCGGTAGCAATTACCGCATGACAGGGTTGCAGGCGGCCGTGCTGAGCGTGCAACTCAGAAGGCTGGAGGAGCAAACTCGCACGCGTCAGGCGAATGTTGCACGCTTGAGGGAACTTCTTGGGCCCGCTAAGGGACTCCGCCTGGACGCGGATGACCCACGAGTGACCTCACAGCCAAACTACCTTGTTACCTTGCGGTACGACCCCTGCGCCTTCAACGGTGTGGATCGGGATCTGTTCCTGGGCGCATTGCAGGCCGAAGGTATCCCGGCTAAACCGTCGTATCCATATCCGCTTTATCGCAATCCTCTTTTTTGTCGAAGGAATCTGCCTCCATGCACTTGTGGCAAATGGGAACCCGCTCAGGATTATGAATCCTTAAATCTTCCTGAGTGTGAGCGCGTTTGCCGAGACGGGATATGGCTCGATCAGACTTTGTTCCTTGGGACAAGCAAAGACATCGCTGACATCGTTGAAGCGTGCAGCAAAATTCAAGCCATGTCCAAGAATCTGTTGTCGGCTCAACGGGGCATGAAGGCGGAACAGCGACATTGAGACATTTCCTTAGACTTCTTTGGACGCTAGTACTCCTGCTGGGCGCATCTGTGTGCATGCCAGGTTACGGGAAGGCCGGGCAGCTGCGCACCCACGTGTCGCCCTCGTTCGCACGCTGGAGCTGGGCGGCTGATTTTTCCCCTGGCCTTCGCGGCTGGCTCAGTTACCCACTGTCCCAGGACGTTGGCTTCGATCCTGGCCTGTATACGGCCGACATCAACGGGAGCCAGTGCCTTGTACGGGACGTCAAGTCCTATGGCCAGCACGTTCTGCGCATTGGATTAATCAAGCCACTTTCGTTTCGTGTTACTCGCGGGTCTCAGTTCAAGTTGCGTTACCAATTGAAGATGGGCGGTCCCGTCGAGGCGGTTACGCTGATGTTGGCCGCAGAGGACGGCAAGCTCTACCAGACACCACTGCCTCACGAGACTGGCGCGAACAACGTCACCCTCCGGGGAACATCGCTGGCCATTCCCGAAGCCGGCACAAATATCCAGGCGCTTGTGATCGAAGCAACTACGCAATCACCGGTTCTAGGTTCTTCGAACCGGCTGATCCTCCTTCATCTTGAAGTCGATGCCGAGCGGCTCGACGAGGTCTTGTTGCTCAAACCGAAACTGGCACGTTCCTCAAGTGAGGGGCCTCCGGTGTCTGAGCGTCCCGTAGAACCAGGTGGACCTTTAGCAGTGGAAGCCAGGTCCGGGGACGCCCTGAAGATCTCCGTCTATGGTGCGGACGGCAAGCGAGTCCCTGTCACGGAAAAACATCTGGCAAGCTCCGAGGAAAAGCTGACAGTTCAGGTTTCTTTTC
>JAJYJL010000891.1 GCA_021789565.1 Acidobacteriota bacterium | reverse complement strand
GCTCTGGCTCTTAGAGCCAGGATCGCCGATGCCAAGGTTTTTGGCTGCGGCGGCGAGGCCATGCGCTCCGCCGGCGTCGACACGGTTGTCGATCTCCACCAGGTCGCATTGATCGGAATCTCTGAGGTTGTGTCCGGCCTGCCCAAAGCCTATCGCGCCATGCAGAGCCTGATTGCGGAAGCGGCACGGAGAAAACCGGCCCTTGCGGTCCTGATTGATTCTCCGTCGTTAAACCTGCGCCTGGCAACGCGGCTGAAGCGGCAGGACATTTCCGTCATCTATTTTGTAAGCCCGCAGATCTGGGCCTGGAAAAAATGGAGGATCAGGAAGATCAAGGCGTGTGTTGACAAGATGCTTTGCCTATTCGACTTCGAGCCTGAAATATACGAAAAGGCGGGTGTCCCCGTCGAATACATCGGCCATCCGCTGGTGGATATGGCCGCCGCCAGGCGGACTCGCGAAGAGTTTTTCAACCTTGCAAGGCTTCATCCAGACACTCCCACGGTCGCATTGCTCCCCGGAAGCCGCAGAACCGAGGTTGCCTCCAATCTCCCGGCGATGTTGAAGGCGGCCGATCTCGTGGCGCAGTCCAGCCCCCTTCAATTTGTGGTCGCGGCCGCCCCAACGATTGATTCCCATTGGCTGGAATCTCTGGTGGCCCACAATTATGCGGGCAAGGCTCTCCTGCGCACGCTCAGCAATGCAACACACGAGGCGCTGCAATACGCCGATGCCGCCGTGGTTGCCAGCGGGACGGCTACAGTTGAGGCCGCCTTGCGGGAATGCCCCATGATCGTCGTCTACCGGGTATCCGCTTTTACGGCCATGTGCGCCAGGCTCATGATCGATGTTCCCTTCTACAGCATGGTCAACCTGCTGGCCGGCCACGCCGCAGTTCCGGAACTGATCCAGAGCGACTTTACGCCCGCCAATCTGGCGGCCCGTCTCCAGTTATTGATTGAAGACAGCGAGGGGCGGAACAGGATGATCCAGGACCTTCAAAGGGTCAAAGAGCGTCTGGGCAAGGGAGGCGCAATCGATCGTGCGGCCAATGCCATCGTGCGTTACCTTGAAGAGGCCAAGGCATCCCCGTATAGTTAATAAAGCATCCTTGAATTAGGGCACATCGACGCCTGGGGCCGTCACAGGGTGTTTTTTTGGGATTGACCGTTCCGTCACCCTGCCGGAGATTGTATGATCGGTGGTGTTGCCCTTTTCTCTTGAAAGGCTTGAATCCTATATGAAGCTCACCGCATTGTTTCGCAGATTGACGGATACGTGGGTGCGCCGCGCCGGGGGCGCCAGCCGCCCAAAGACAGCCGGTCTGCTGGGCTTGGTTCTTGTTGCGGGTTTCTCAAGCGGGTGGGCCGCTGATCCGGCGCAGCTTGTCGTCAAAAAATACGAAATCAACGTTCAACTGTTTCCAACCACCCACATTCTTGCTGCAACCGCCAAGATTGATTTTGTGCCCCAGACCAGCATCAGCCAGATCAACTTTGAATTGAACAGCGCCTTAAGGGTCCAGAAGATCGTGGATTCGACGGGAACGGATGTGCCATTCCAGCAGAACGGTTTGAGCCTTCAGGTCAATCTGTCCAGCCCGATTACCGAAGGGCAGGCTTCATCGATCACCATCAGTTACAAGGGAGGTCTTGGAACAGCGAATGGAAGTCCTGTTGAGGGTCTCAAGCTCTCCTATGTTGGACCGGAAGGCTCCTATCTACTCTATCCCGGGCGCTGGTTTCCGGTGGTCAGGCCCGGCCTGAATCGCTTTGCGGCAATTTTGCACATCACGGTGCCAACCGGTGAGACGGTCATCGCGTCTGGAAAACCTTCGCCTCCCGTACAAGAGGGCGGCGACACCACGTATTCATTCGAGTTCGATCAGTCATCCTTTCCCGGCACCTTCTACGCAGGCAACTATTCGGTCCAGCATGAGACTGCATTTGGCGCCAACGTATACCTCTTTCTGAAACCGGACCACGAGAATTACGCAGCGGACTACGGAGCCACGGCAGCAAAGATTATGAGTTTCTTTTCCAGCAAGTTCGGGTCACTCCCGAACGGCAATCTGGCCGTGGTCGAGATCGCAAATGACACGGTGGGCGGCTATTCCTCACCCGGCATAGCCGCTCTAGCCTCACGCGGATTCTCAGAACCTGTAAACGAGCAACTGCTGGCACATGAAATCTCGCGCCAATGGTGGCGGTGCCTCGTCAGCCCCGCGACCCCGGACGATGCTTTCCTCGACGACGGTCTTTCTCTTTATTCGTCGGCGCTCTACATCGAGCATTCGCAAGGGCAAACGGCTTTTGAAAACCTGATGCATACGACCGCCATCGGGGCGCTCACCCATGAGGAGACTGCGCCCATTAGCCAGGCCGGGTCTCTCCAGCCCTTCACACCCCAGTACCACTCGATTGTGGCGCAAAAGGGCGCCATGGTCTTCCATATGCTTCGGTGGGTTATCGGCGATGAGGCGTTTACCAAAGCCCTGCAAGAATTAGTTCAGCAATATGCGTGGAAGTCGGTCAGCACACAGGATTTTGAAAAAGTTGCCGAGCAGGCCAGCAATGAAAAACTGACCTACTTCTTTGCCCAGTGGGTCAGTTCCACCGGCGTGCCGCAATTCAAGGATTCCTGGGCGATCTACCGCGTGGGAAACCACTATCAGGTAGTCGGCAAGATTCAGCAGGATCTCGATATCTTTCGCATGCCGGTAGACGTGCGGGTCAATTCCGAGGGCCGAAGACCCATCAATGACCGCATCCAAATGGTTGGAACCACGGCGGACTTTACGGTGAACACGGTCACCAGGCCAACCCACGTGGAGATCGATCCTGGTAGCCACATCCTTAAGATGACCGACAAGATCCGGACCGAAGTTGAAATTGCCCGAGGCGACCAGCTTGTTGCCGAGCAGGCCTACCTGGAAGCCGTGAAGCAGTATCAAAAGGTGGTGGAGCAGAACAAGAACGATTCACTGGCCCATTACCGCCTTGGCCAGATTTATTTCCGGCTCCACAATTACAATGCCGCGGCAGAGGAGATGCGTGCCGCTCTGGACGGAAACCTTCAACCCAAATGGATTGAGGTCTGGGGTCATCTGACCTTGGGAATGATCTTCGACGCTACCGGACAGCGCGACCGCGCCTTGAATGAATACCAAAGGGCCTTGCAAACCAAAGATGATACCCAGGGCGCCCTGGAACTGGCCACTCAGTACATCAAGAAGCCTTACACGGATCAGAGTCACAGCATCGGATAACCCACAGCCGAATGCCCTGCCATTCTGTGCCCTTTGCAGACCCCCACTCTACCTCAGGTTGTTTCGCCGGCAGCGGGGCGGGCGGCAAGTTTCTTGTAAGTCTCTTCGAACGTATTAAGCGCTGCTTCATCAAAGAGCACAAAATAGATCTTTTCCAGACTGCTGCGCGACTTGAGGTGCTCAAGCAACTCGCTGATCATTACATTTGCGCATTCTTCCATAGGGAAGCCTGCGATTCCCGTGCCGATGGCCGGAAAGGCAATCGTCTTGAATCCCTTTTCCTCGGCACGGAGCAGGCTGTTCCGGGTTGCGCTGCGCAAGTTCTCTGCCGTGGTCTTCCCTCCCAATTGCATGCTGGCCGCGTGAATCACGTAATACGCCTTCAGGTTGCCCGCTGTAGTCACCGCGGCTTCGCCCAGGCGGATGGGACCGATGCGGTCGCATTCCTCCTGGATTCGCGGACCGCCTTTGCTCCGGATGGCGCCGGCAAGTCCCCCTCCCAGCGTCAGATCATTATTGGCGGCGTTGACGATCGCGTCGACCTCTAGCTCGGTAATGTCGCCCTTCTTGAAATAAATCCTGGCTGGCATAGTCCCTCAGATCAATCGCGTTTAAGTTACAGCAAGAATATCTGAGATGGCGGCATGAGGCCAGTGTTTCTCTCCGCGCCAGATGAGAAGAGTGCCGCCATTGGCGATGGGATACCGGCAGGATGCTACCCCAACCATCGTTTGAGCTGGCAAAAGTAACGGAGCTTCTGGGAGCGCGAAAGGCTGCCATTGCGGCCACTGGTCGAGGGCAGGACGTAAATCCGGGAGTTTCCAAACAGGCTGTGTTGCGCTCCGAGTTCCACTTTACGGCCCTGAAACTTTTCAAAACCCGTCTTGCCATTGAATGCAATGGCTCCCGGTGAAAGTTGCAGGAGTTTAGCTTTAAGCGCTGGGGCTCCTTGATGA
>JAJYJL010000890.1 GCA_021789565.1 Acidobacteriota bacterium | reverse complement strand
GTGCCCATGAAGGGACAAAAAATTGAAATCGAAAAATTCCATCCAGACCCCTTACTTTCGTGGACTCAGGCAGTTACAGGCAATCACTCGAACTTTTACCGGACAGTACTGATTTGAGATTCAAAAACAAACCGCGAATGGCGGGGTAAACCCGCCGTTACAGAGAACGCGCTGCTGGCGCGGAGGGATTGCAGATTTGAGATTCAAGAGCAAAGGCCGGGCTGAGGTCCGGCAGAGAACAGGAATGGAAGATTCAGGGTCCCGCTTTTCGCTGGCCTCGACGAATCTCATCGAGTTTTTCCAGGAACTCTTCCCGATCTTTGCGAGACTTTTCTGCCCTGCGGCCCTTGTCGTTCAGATAGCGCTGGCCGGTGATTTTGGAATTCTGGAGAGAATCCGCCCAGCCACGCAATTGTCTTGAAACACCTTCCGCACTGGATTTCAAATTTGAAATTTCAGATTTGAGATTCGCAAAATCCGGCAGCGTCTCTATCAGGCAGAGCATGGAGCGCACTTCGCCCGCCGAGCCGCGAGCGATGTAGAGAAATGTCAGTAGCTCCTGTGTGGTTCCCCGCTCAAACCCCTCCGCAATGTTGTTGGACACGGAAACGGCGGCCCGCTCGATCTGGTCGCGCAGGCTCCCGTGGCCCCGGAATTCGCGCTGGCGCGTCAGCCCATAAACCCGCTTTGCGAGGTCGATGGCTGCCTGCCAAACCGGTAACTGTTCAAACCTCTCGTATTTCATTGTTGGCCCTTTGCCGTGCGCAGCAGAATCATATTCACGGACCCATACGGCCCAATTACAGATGTGTGCAAAATATAGTGACGGTTCGCAATTGTAGCACTGCTGTCCCGGCGGCAATTTTCAAGTCCGGCAAGATGCCGGCGCTACGAAGACTCGTCACTGCATTATGCAATCCTCAATAATTCACCGGTTCAGCCGGCGATGGTGGAGGCGGGGCGTGGGTGGCGAGGGTACGGTGGTCGTCGAGCCAGTAGGCCCAGGCAATGAACAGCCAGCTTAAGATTCCGGCCCACTCCACGGCGCTGACGCCGGCCGGTGGAGGGCCTATCAGCGAGGCCAGGTAGATGAAGACAAGGAATGCGATAAAGATTTTGTAGCTGTATTCGCCGGCCTTATCGCGCGGGCGGGTGACCCGGCTGTAAATCAACGCGCCGGCCACAAACAGGCCGCCTTCAACCAAAAGCGTTACGGACACGGAGTTCCAAATTCCCAGGCCGAACAGCCGGCTGCCGGGATAGAGAGGAAGGTCGGGGCCGTGGCTGATGTAGTCCAGCAGCCAGTGGCTCACCACGCAGGCCCAGATGACGAAAGCGCCGCGCTGGTTCTTTTTGACAATCAGGTAAAGCCCGGCAAGAAGCAGTCCCCAGCCGAAATCGGCCAGCAGGCTGTGAGTGAACGGGTAACTGGTGAATTCCAGCGGACTCACGGCCGTGATGCCGGGCACAATGCGCACGCGCTCCCATCCCAGCATCAGGAACAGGGGCCAGAGGAGGTCCGGCAACTGGGCGGCCAGCAGCAAGGTGCCCAGCGAGGTTTTGGGCGCTGCCTTCTTCGCGCCCAGCGCAACTGCGACATGACCAATCAGCATCAGGAATTCTCAGCGACCTGCGGGGAAAAGCCTAAGATACCACACTGTGAGGATTCCCACATAGACCACGGAGACGATCAGGCACGTCCAGAAAGTTTTTCCCCAGAAGCGCTCGTTCACTTCGCGGCGCCAGGCGGCCAGACTGACAGCAAAAAGGAAAATGGCCGAGAGCCGCGCAAAGCCGGTGAGGGGAGTGCTCATGGTGCTGATGTGATGGCCAGTCACGTACCGGAAAAGGGAACCGAAATCGTTGCCGATTCCGCCCACCAGAAAGTCCACCAGGAACCAAAGGGGAATGAAAACGGTCCCCAGCATGTAGGAGTATCGGTCCTCTCCAAAAAACACCATGACGGCGATGGCGAGGAAGATCGACGACGTGGCCAGTTCAAAATAGAAGAAGGGGGAAAGCGCAAAGGCTCCCGCCACCATGAAGGTGGCCGTGAGAAAAGCTGCGAGAAACACCCAACGGTTGGACATGGCGAAGCTCCTTTCGGTGGAATCGACGCATCGTACGCGCCTGCTTGCCGGCCCCGCCTGCCCGCCAGGAGAGCGTTCGCCATCCTGGCAGGACAAGACATTTCACCCATGCTCGCAGATTACAACTGAAGGCTAACAAATTGCATATCGCGGTTCTGTGATAGCGGTCACCGGGCATTGGCCGGGGGTGGCAGCGTGAGGGCATACGCTAAGTGGCTCCGGACTTCGCCGCCAGGAGGAACCGCCAAAAGAGATTTAACGGCTTTGCAGGCTTGAAGAGAAATCCTCGAGATTGGGCGCCAACAGGTCGGGGGTGATGCCCCAGGGATCGAGCGTGTCTGCCGCGTTTCGCTTGATCCAGGCGGCACGGAGGCCGGCGGCTTTGGCGCCTATCACATCCCAGGCGTTGCTGGAGGCGAGCCAGGTGTTTTCAAGCGGCAGGCCCAGCCGCTTCGCCAGGTAGCGATACACTCGGGGATCGGGCTTATAGGTTTTGAGGTCGTCCACGCTGATCACGGCGTCGAGGTATGGCAGAATGCCCGAGTGCTCAAGCAGGGCGCGCAGCGATGTTTCCACGCCGTTTGAAAAAGCCGCCAGCTTGAATCCCGCCGCGCGCAGGCTGCGAATGGCCGACAGCGCGTCAGAAAAAGCCGGCAGACGCCGGTAGGCTTCCATCAGCGCTGCCCGGTCCTCATCCCGCAGATGCAGCTTCAAGCTGTCTGCGGCGAAGACCAGCGCCTGCTCCGTGCAAACATCGAAGTTTTCGTACTTCTGCATCAGCGCGCGGCGAAAGGTGTATTCAATCTGCTTTTCGCGCCACCGCTGCGCCATTTGCCCGGCAAGATCGCCGGCCATGGCTTCGAGGTGCGCCGCCATCCCCAGCGGATCAACCAGCGTTCCGTAAACGTCAAATCCAATCGCTTCAGGCATAAGCTTTCCTCGCGCCGCTTTATCTGACCGCTTGCATTTTACAGGGTGTGACCTTTCGAAGCGAGATGCTGATGCCTGCTCTTTTCCCATTCAAATGCGGTAAAATTGCGTCATGAAAATCGGGCTTGGACTTTACCGGCACATGCTGACCGCGGAGAATTTCCGCTTTGCCCGCCAGGCGGGAGCCACGCACATTGTGGCGCACTGGGTGGACTACTGGGGGACGGGGGAAAACATTCCCGCCACCGACGGCGCGCGCAACTGGGGCGTGACGCGGAAGCAAGGAAAGCTTTGGACCTACGAAGAATTGCTTGGCCTCAAGAAGGCGGTGAACGCCGAGGGGCTCGCGCTCGAAGCCATCGAGAACCTCGATCCCGCGCACTGGTACGACGTGCTGCTCGACGGCCCGCGAAAGCGGCAGCAGCTTGAGGACGTCAAAACCATCGTGCGGACCATGGGCAAAGTGGGGATTCCCATTCTGGGATACAACTTCAGCATTGCGGGCGTGTGGGGGCACGTGCAGGGGCCCTACGCGCGCGGCGGAGCGGAGTCGGTGGGGTTCCTGGGCAAGGACGGGCCGGAAGAAACGCCTATCCCCAACGGCCAGGTCTGGAACATGACCTACGATCCTGAGGCGCCGCCGGGAAGCATCGGCAAGGTGACTTCCGAGCAGTTGTGGCAGCGGCTCACGGATTTTCTGCAGGAAGTGGTTCCCGTGGCGGAAGAGGCCGGAGTGCGGCTGGCCGCGCATCCGGACGATCCGCCGATGCCGGAGATTCGCGGCACGGCCCGGCTGGTTTACCGGCCGGCGCTTTACCAGCGGCTGCTCGACATTTATCCCAGCCGCTCGAACGCCATCGAATTCTGCCAGGGGACCACGGCCGAGATGGCCGACGGCGACGTGTACGAAACCATCGACATGCTGACGCGGCGGAACAGCATTGCCTACGTGCACTTCCGCAACGTGAAGGGCAAAGTTCCGAACTACCGCGAAGTGTTTCTCGACGAGGGCGACGTGGATTTTGTGCGCGCCATGCGAATTTATCTCAAGAACGGCTACGACGGCGTGATGGTTCCCGACCACACGCCGCAGATGGCCTGCGGCGCTCCGTGGCACGCCGGCATGGCCTATGCGCTGGGTTATATGCGCGCGCTGATCCAGGCGCTGGAAGCGGAAAAAAGCCCGATTTAGCTCCAATACTGTTCAC
>JAJYJL010000889.1 GCA_021789565.1 Acidobacteriota bacterium | reverse complement strand
CGGCGGCAGAGTCGATCAACGACTCTGCTTACCGGAAAAAGACATTGGCGCTCGTGGCAAGAGAGCGCGATTACCTCCTGCGTTGTCTTAAAAAGTTGGGATGGCTCGAGCCGTTTCCCACCGAGACTAACTTTGTGCTTGCCCGAATTAAGTTGCCACAAGTCAGAGGAGACACCTTGCGGAAAGAGCTCGAAGGCATGCACATACTGATACGCGATTCTCGTGGATTTAAAGGCTTGGGGCCGCAGTACGTGCGCTTTGCCGTTCGCACTCACCAAGAGAACAAGCGCCTGATTAGCGCATTGCATGTTGTCGGCAAACACTTGGAGAACTCCAGGAAAGGCTAAGGCGATGCCTGCGAAGAAGATCATGATTCAAGGCACAGGCTCCTACGTGGGCAAAAGTGTCATCACCGCGGCGCTTTGCCGATATTTCCGCGAGGAGGGGTTTCGCGTCGCTCCTTTCAAGGCCCAGAACATGTCGAATAATTCCTTTGTGACAGCGGGAGGAGGGGAAATGGGCCGCGCTCAGGCCTTCCAAGCCCAGGCGTGCGGCATTGAGCCAGCCGTCGAAATGAATCCCATCCTCCTGAAGCCTTCGACCGATGTGGGCGCTCAAGTGGTCGTCCTGGGAAAGGTTCTGGGAGTAATGCAAGCGCGCGAATATCACCAGTACCAGCCCCGCCTGATCGGCGTCATCCGCGAGTCGTTAGCAAAGCTTTCAGCGGAGCACGATATTGTCGTCATCGAAGGAGCGGGCAGCCCTGCGGAGGTCAATCTGCGGCCCTTCGACATCGTCAATATGGCGACAGCTCGCATGGCCTCTGCTCCGGTCGTGCTGGTGGGCGACATTAATCTTGGGGGCGTGTTCGCTTGGTTGGTAGGAACGCTCGAATTGCTCGCGGAGGAGGACCGTTCGCTGGTCAAGGCATTCATCATTAACAAGTTTCGGGGAGATGTGTCGCTCCTGTACGACGGCCTGCGGTTTCTCGAAAACAAAACCGGCAAGAAAGTCCTGGGAGTGTTGCCCTGGGTCAAAGATCTCGCCGTGGCGGAAGAAGACGGGATTCCCGATTCAAAATGGAAAGGGCCTTGGGTCCAGGATCCTACAAGGCTTCAGGTCCAGGTCATACATTTGCCCCATATTTCGAACTCTACGGACTTTGAAAGCCTGGAACTCGAGCCCGACGTGTCCTTGCGCTACCTGGCAGCGGTGCCCGAGCCCGGCCAACCGGTTCCCGACCTGGTCATCATTCCGGGATCCAAAAGCACGATGGCGGACCTTGCCTATTTGCGATCCTCGGGGCTTGCCGATTATATCCGCCGTTGCCACGACTCCGGCGCTTCCGTCGTGGGAATCTGCGGCGGCTATCAAATGCTGGGCCGGGAGCTGCTCGACCCCATGCAGGTTGAATCGAGCACGCTCTCGATGGAAGGTTTGGGGCTCCTCGAGGGCACAACCACGTTTGAGCCCGAAAAGACCGCCCGCCAGGTGTGCGCGTTAAGCCTGGATCATGAGGAAGAAATCGTTGGCTACGAGATTCACATGGGGCAAACGGCATGCGCCCAGCCCACCCGTCCGCTGTTCAGGATCACCAGCGAAGGTGGAAAGGCCACGGACCGATTTGAGGGGACCGTGTCAGCCAACGGTTCCGTGTGGGGAACGTACTTGCATGGAGTGTTTGACGCCCCAGCTTTCCGTCGCCGTATCCTCAATGATCTGCGCTCGCGTCGAGGCTGGCCGCCCCTTCCGCCCAGCAGCAGTTCACCAGCGGCCAAGGGACTTGATCCTATGGCCACGCTGATTCGCGAGCATGTTGATGTATCGATGCTCAAGCAGATTTTGGACGGATGCTTGTAGATTTTACGAGGTGGCGGCGCAACGCAATCTATCAACCAAAGGGAGGTGATGCAGGTTGGAAAAGAAGAAGTGCAGTAAGAAGAAGGATGTCATTGCCACACGTAAGAGCTGTAAAGCGACGGGCACTGGCCTCTCGCACTACGTATCGACGGATGCAAAGAAGAAATAGTGCCGGGTCGTTGCGGGCCGCTCTTTCCCCAAGGACGGGCGGCCTGCAGAGCAAAGGGATGAGAATGAAAATCGAACGAAAGAATGGACGCGCCGCGTCGCGTGGATTTCACTTCAACACGGGGAACGGCTGTACGCTGCAGCCGCTGGACATCGGCCATCGCGACTACGTGGGCCTCGTTGATCCCGACACGGCATTCTGGGCGTTGATTCGAAAGAATAGACTGGCCGACGCTCTCACCCAGGGCAGGTTTTTGAAACAGTACCGGCGTAAAGCAGCGCAGTTTGCCGCGGAAATGGAAAACCTCCGTTTCGGCCTGACGCCGTCGGCCGTGTATTTCAATCCGACCGAACGGTGTAATCTGAACTGCACTTACTGCTACATTCCGGAGACGATGCGCAAGCTCGGCGTGCACATGTCGAAGGATGATCTGCTGTCGGCGCTGGAGATTCTTAAGCATTACTTCCAAAACACGCTGCCGAAAGATGTGAAGCCACAGATGGTGTTTCACGGCGCAGAACCGACTCTCAACCGCGAGGCATTATTCACCGCAATCGAGCAGTTCCAGGAAGACTTTCGCTTCGGCATCCAAACCAATGGCACGCTGCTGGATGATACGGACCTGGAGTTCCTAACATCGCGGGGGATTGCCATCGGGCTGTCGTTGGATTCCGACCTGGAAGCCATCGCCACCAGGACCCGCAAGACCTGGGGCGGTGACAGTGTTTACGCCAGGGTGCTGGCGGCGATGAAGAAGCTGAGCGGCTATCCGAACTACAGCGTCATCTGCACCGTCACACGCCAAAACATGCTCCGCCTGCCGCGAATGGTGGACTTCCTCCACGAGCGAAGCGTGCCCACCTGCATGCTGAATCCCGTGCGCTGCACTCGCGAGGGTGCGCGCGGCCTCAAACCCGCCGACCACGAGATGAGCCGTTACTACCTCGCAGCGCTGGATCGCACCCACCAGTTGTACCGCAAAACAGGGCGCAAACTGGTTGTAGCCAACTTCGCCAACATCCTGATTGCCATTCTCGCGCCGCAGGCGCGCCGGCTGATGTGTGACATCTCGCCCTGCGGCGGCGGACGCTCCTTCTTTGCCGTTTCGGCCAAGGGCGACATGTTTCCATGCAGTGAGTTTATCGGTCTTCCCGCGTTCAACGGCGGCAACCTGTTCCGCGACGACATCGGGCAGGTGCTCAAGTCTCCCCCGTTTCGCAAAGTCACCGGGCGCAGAGTCGAGGACATCCAGCCCTGCGCGCGTTGCGCGGTACGGCATTTTTGCGGGTCGCCCTGCCCGGCCGAGGCGCATGAGATGAACGGCGGGATGGACCAGCCGGGAGCCTTCTGTGAACTTTACGAAGACCAGGTCCGGTACGCTCTGCGGCTGATCGCTGACAGCCGGCATGAAGCATACCTGTGGGATGGGTGGGACAAAGATACGGTCACAACAATGGAGATGGTTTCGCTATGAACTCTCATTTACGACCATGGATGTTCTTGGCGACAGGCTCGCTGGAGGGAGCCCTCTCCGAACAATATCAGCCTCGACCAGCATTCTTCTTTGCCCTGCCTGACCCGCCGTTGCGCATAGGGTTTTAAAAGCTGCCTTTCTGATGCCAGCCCCACAAAGGTCGCAACCCACTCGGCGTTCGGGGACGGATTCTATTCGAGCGCCGCTTACCGATGCCTCTCCCGATACTCCGGGTGTTGGCTTTGAATTATTGGAAACCATGCGGCTCGCCGAAGGGCGTTACTACCTGCTCCGAGCGCATCTCAGGCGCCTAAAAGACCCTGCGGAATATTTCGGCTACCCCTGGCGGCCCAGGCACATCGCAGCGGCATTGGCCAGAATCCGCGCGCCACCGCCGTGGCCGCTGGCGTGTGCGGTTGACGCTCAATTCTGCCGGTGAACCAGATCTCAAGGCGCAACCGATACCGCCGCCGATTCTCATCGTTGGCGCCTGGGGCTGGCTGCATTTCCAGTCGATTCAGCTGATCCAATGCTCTACCACAAGACCACCCAACGCGGCCTTTATGAACGCGCCGCTCAGGCTTGCCCGGACTGCGCGGATGTTCTGCTGGGGAACGAGCGTCGAGAGATCACCGAATCCACCATCGCCAATGTGATCGTGGAACTTGACGACGGATTCTATACTCCGCCAGTCGTCTCCGGCCTGTTACCGGGCACCCTGCGCGGGCGCCTG
>JAJYJL010000888.1 GCA_021789565.1 Acidobacteriota bacterium | reverse complement strand
GCGGCTTTCGGGTCCCAGGCAGTTGTTCCAGGCAAAGACGATGCGGCCGTCATGCAATCGCAGGAAAGCGCCGGGAGAATTCGATGAGACAAACCGTGAAGGACCCGGTTCCGTCCAGGTGTCTCCTCCATCGCTTGAATAGGACTCGTATTGATAACCACCCTGGGTCCGCATCAGCATCCAGACCCGGCCGTCCTTAAGTTCGATGCAGACGGGTTCCGCCGCGCCGGATTCGACCAGATGCCCGCCGGTATCCACGACGCATTCGCCCTTTGAAGGCCGCCAGGTTTTGCCGCCGTCGTCTGAAAGCGAAAGGTTGGTGACGAATCTTCCCGTCATGCGCCCTGACAGGTAACTGACCGGAACCAGAATGCGTCCGCTCTTCAGTTGCACAACAGAGTTTGTCGAGCCGGTGTAAGAGTGGCCAAAATCGCAATAATGGAGCGGTGTCCAGGCCTTTCCTCCGTCCGAGGACATCGAATGGTAAAGCAGGCACTTGCAGCTCGCCCAGTTGTCAAAACCTCCAGGGCCGCAGCCAAAGTAGTGCAAGCCGAAAATGTGGATGGTTCCGTTCCTGTCCTGAAGGCTCACGCCCGCGCTATAGGTTCCGAACCCTTTGGCAAACTCAAACAGGGTTTGCGGCTCTGACCATGTGTCGCCGTTGTCGGAGGAAAATCGCGCAGTCATCTTCTGGGCCACTTCGGTGAGGTAGAGTTTGTCAGGCCCGGTTCCTTTTGGATCAACCCACCATGCCATAAGCCGGCCGTCCCGCAATGCAATCACGCCCTGCAGTTGTCCGTTAACCTTGACGATTTGCGGACCTGCTGCTCCACCCTTTGCCGAGACATCGCCGCCCGCGACACTGCCGGCATGGAGCGCTTCACCCGACAGGTTCTTGCCGAACCCGGCGCCTGCCGCTGCGGCCGCTAAACCCGTCTGCAAGAACTTTCTTCGGCTGCCGTTCATCTGAATATCCTTCCGTGTTATGGCGTTGAATTCTGGTTTGCGATTAATCCAATTTGAGCATTGGCGCAAAGAAAGATGTACAGTTCTGCCGTTGGCAGATTGTTCCCTTACGGAAAAGAACTGGCCGCCTCCCCGCTCTCAACCGATGACTCTTGCGGCCGCAGCTAAAGTGGCGTTGATATCTTCATCCGTGTGGGCGAATGAGACATACCAGCGGCCGTCAGGAAGCACCAGAATGCCTTCGTCAAGCAGGGCGAGTGCAAAGTCACTGTACAGGGCTTTGTCGGCGGCCATCGTTTCGCGGTAATTGCGCGCCGGCTTTTCCATAAATGAAACCTGAAAAACCGCACCGTAACCGGAGGTCACCACCGGGTGCCCTTTCTTGCGAAGAAGATCTTCCAGGCCGAACTTCAGCCGTTCGCTCCGTGCTTTTAAGCCTTCGTAGCCCCCTCCGTTGTCTCGGGCCAGTATCTGGAGAGTGGCGTTGACAGCCGCCAGCGCAATGGGGTTGCCGTTCATGGTGCCGGCGTGCACGACTTTTCCGTTCGTAATCAGATTCATGAATTCGGACTTCCCGGCAAGGGCGCTGACGGCTGTTCCCGAGCCGATCGCCTTTGCATAGGTCGCAAGATCGGGAGTAATGCCGAACACGCCCTGGGCGCCCGCCAGGTGCAGCCGGAATCCGGTGATGACCTCATCAAAAATCAAGACGGAGTTGTGTTTGCGGGTGATCTCACGCAGGAATTCGAGGAAGCCGGGCTCCGGCAGGATGCAGCCGGAATTGCAGAGAATGGGTTCACATATAACGGCTGAGATTTCGTGGCCGTGCGAAGCAAAAGCTTGCTCCACTCCGGCGCGGTCATTCCACTGCGCCACAACCACATCGTCATGGGGACGCTGGCCGGCCCCGACGGGTATGGGCGCTCCATGGGCGGCTTCAATCTCCTCTTTGGTTGGATGGCTGCTGACCAGAACGCTGTCGGCCCAGCCGTGATAATGGCCTTCAAACTTCAGGTATTTCTGCCGGCCCGTGGCAGCCCGCGCCAGCCGTAGCGCAACCTGGACAATCTCCGTTCCGCTGTTCGCATAGCAAACCAGGTCCGCGCAGGGAATGATCCGGGTCAGCAACTCACTCGCTTCAATCTCAAGGTCGTGCTGCGCTCCATAGGTGAGCCCTTTTCCTATTTTCGCTTTGACCGCCTCAACCACCTCACTGGGTGAGTGGCCAAGGATTAGGGGCCCCCACGCCAGGCCGTAATCCAGGTAGTTGTTGCCATCAACATCCGTTACTCGCGACCCTTTCCCGGAAGTGTAGTAAAGCGGGTAAGGGCGCGCCAGCCGGCGGAACCCGCTGGAGACCCCGCCGGCCAGCGATTTTTGCGCCCGCGTGTATCGCTCCAGTGAACCCCTGGTTTTTTCCCTGATTTTCTGTTCTCGATTTACAGAATTGAACGACTCGCCCGACATTAGCATTCTCCGATTGATGAAATTTTGTTTCTGCTCACAGCCATCCAGAATACAGCCAGGAGAGGCTGGCCGCTACGGCTGCTCAACATTTACCGTCAGGGCAGATGCGCCTGGATGGTCCACTTGCCTCTCACTCCAGGTCCGACCTCGCCGCCGGTGCCGATGATGGAATCGCCAATGCGGACGAACTCAGCATCACAAACTCCGTGCGGCATTGATCCCGCATTCACCAGATCACTCGATGGTGGATGGTAGGCCAATACATCACGTTCATAGGTGGCCGTGTATCCGCCAAACAGCAGAATGCTGTTTGAGAGGCCCATCCCCCACCAGCACCGCCGGCCTATGGGGAGATCACCAAGCCGCTTCCACTTGCGTATTTTGGGATTAAACTCGAAGGCAGTCTTGACGTTCACCACGTTCTTTCCGCCATGTGTCGCGCCGCCTAGAACGTAAATCTTTCCATCGAAGGCAGCCATGGCGTGGTTGATAAGGCCCGGGCCAGGGACGGGAGGCAGAATTTGCCAGCCCTTGTGCGGTGTGACGGGATTCCACATCCAGAAGGTATTGGTAACCGTTGAGTAGTCGCCCGGCCTCGACATGCCTCCCAACAGATAGACCTGGCCCTTGCAAACCACCGCGGCAGAATAAAGACGGGGCGCAGGAAGATGGGCGGCAGGCAAGGCGCTCCATTTCCCGTGGTGGAATTCCAGGGCGTCTCTGCGAACCTGATCGCCGGTAACGCCGCCCCAAACATACAGCGTCCCGTCGTAAACAACTGAGGCGGCATCGCTCCTCGGTTGGGGAAGTGAAGCCGCCTGGGTCCACTTGTTGTCGGCGGGATTAAAGACGTCGACTTCACTGCTCCAATGTTTCTTCTTCCCCACCCAGTAACTTCCGCCGGCCACCACGTATTTCCCGCCGATGGCGCCGGCCATAAAGGCAGATCGCGGCCTGGGCAGCGGGGCGCGCTCCTTCCAGACAAGCTTCTGCGCACGGGCGACAGGTCCACCCACCAAAAGGGCACACAGCAGGAAAGGTAAACGTTTAAGCAGCATCCTGACTCCTTTATCTCAGGCGTGTTGCGGATAGAGGCCCAGTCTGTCGAAGAAGGCTTTCACATCTTTCATCTGCGCATCGCTGTAACTCTCAACGGGCGGGCGCAGGTAACGTTTGGCAATGCCGAAATATTCAAGTGTTGCGTGCCAGAATGAATGGGAGAATTTGCCCCAGATAAAACTGTTCTCGTATTTCTCAATGATGTTCCGTTCGGCGGCAACATCATATTTTTGGACGGCGGCCCAGAACCGCTCAGATATCTCCGGATAGAAAGTGGAAAAGGCGTCAAAGTAAGCCTTGCAGCCGTATGGCTGCCCAGCCACAAGCCACTCGTAAGATCCTCCGGCGAAGCAGTTGTATCGATTTCCGAAGTGGATCAAGGTGTGAATCAGGTAATGCAGGTCGACGTCTTCCTTCAGGGCAACAATCGACTCGATGGGGGAAAGCTTTTGGAGCAGGGTGTCCGAATATTTTCCGTGCAGGACGATCGGCAGCTGCGTGGCGCGGGCAATCTTCCTGAAGTGTTCAACGCTTCCCTCCTCGGAAGCTCCTTTTGGAAGCAGCACCTGGACCGCCGTTGCGCCGACGGATTCCGCGTATCGGGCGTAATCAACAGCCCGCTCGGTCCACCAGGGACCTGTACCGGCGATAGCGATCCCCTTGCCATCGACAGCTTTGACCACCGTCGCCGTGAGCGCTTTGATTTCCTCGTAGCTCAAGTAGGCGAACTGACCATCGCCGGCC
>JAJYJL010000887.1 GCA_021789565.1 Acidobacteriota bacterium | reverse complement strand
CCAACCCGCGTGAACACCGACCAGGCGGTCACCGGCTTGGACACCGGCCGTTTGAAGGTGCTGGGCGACGGTTTTGATCGTCTCCGGCTGGTTGTTCAGTTCCATCTGGAACTCAACCAGCCGGAGACGAAGCGGTCTGGCCAGTTCGAGGTGATTTTCAATCGAATGCTTCCGTGGATCGAAGCGGGCCGGCTCGAATCCCTCCGCCTGGTCATTGCCGCTGTACGCGATGATCCGGCGAGCGCCACCCTTGCGCACCAGGTCGATAAAGCTTGGGTGGCTCTCCAGCACGAGGGCCCAGTCCAGGTCTAAACCGCGGAGCGTGCGATGGATGCGTGACTTTTCGGAACTCAGCCAGGTTGGCAGGTGACGATAGGCGATTGGGATGGTCTGATTGATATGCCGATTATAACGGACCACGTCATGGGCCGCAGCGGAACAGAGAAAGACCAGGTAGCACTCGGGATAAGTCTGGCGAACGGCACGCACAAGCGGTGTGGCCATCAGCGTGTCGCCAACGGCGCCGGCGCGTACGATCAGTATACGCGGCCTTCCCGGCGAACCCACGCCGGCTGCAGGCGTCTTCTGTTCCGAATTTGAAAGAGCCACACTTTCTCCGTGAAAGGATACTCTGCCTGCGAATCCCCCTGATTAAGGTAGAATAGCCATTGCCTTGCGTCAACTTGGGGCGGAATCGGGCGATTCTCAAAATGCCGTAACGGCCGCAGCACTTATTCGCCTGACCTCGCGCAACCCGCGCGGCGTAGCTCTAAGGCATCATGATTTATGAAAACGATTCAGAATCCGCTAGCTAGAATCCTCAGCAAATTTAACGGCCAGACCGTCGGAGTACTCGGCGATTTCATGTTGGATGAACTCCTTCGTGGTGAGGCCACGCGCATTTCGCCAGAAGCGCCCGTTCCCGTCGTTCTGATGAACGGCCATGCGGATCCCCAGCGTTTTCCTGGCGGGGCTGGTAACGTTGCCATCAACATTCGCGCACTGGGTGGACGTTCAGTCCCATTCGGAGCGATTGGAATGGACGAAACGGGTGACCAGCTGCGCAAGGAGCTTCAGGCCCGCGGCGTCCCGAGCGGCACGCTGGTCCGCGAACGAGGCCGCGTTACGCCGCGTAAACTTCGCATTGTCGCGCACCAGCATCAACTGCTGCGGCTGGATTTTGAAAAACCCGCTCCCATCACCGCAAGAACTTCCGCCACGGTTAGCCGAAGTTTCGCGCGATGGGCCCCCAAGCTGAATGCGTTGATCATTTCAGATTACCGAAAGGGCTCTGTCGAAACTGAACTGTGCAGGCAGGTTTTGTCTGTGGCACGTCAGCAGCGAATCCCCGTGTTTGTCGATCCCAAGCCCGACCATCCTGAAATCTGCCGCCACGCCACAGCCGTCACACCGAACCTGCATGAAGCTGAATTGATGGCCGGACATTCCATGCGTGACAGGGCCAGCCTGGAGGCGGGCGGTCGCCGGCTGCTCGCGGAACTTGATTGCTCCTTCCTGCTGATCACTCGAGGCTCGGAGGGCATGACGCTTTTTGAAAAAGGCGGCGACATCCACAACATCAGAAGCGAGGCGCGGCCCGTCTACGACGTCACCGGCGCCGGCGACACCGTACTTGCTGTCCTCGCGCTTGCTTTCAGTTCGGGAGCGCAGATGATAGACGCGGCCAGGCTGGCCAATATTGCGGGCGGGCGCGTGGTACTGAAGTTTGGCACATCGGAAATCAACCCGAAGGAACTCCTTGCGGCCATCGACGATGGAGCGTAAGAGAACGGTCCTGCGTTGTCAGAACGGCGAATAGGCAAGCCCTTTGGTTTTGCGGTCCACCACCAGAGACAGCGCTGGGGTCTGGTTGTTGATGGTGACGACCACGATGACCAATGCACTTCCTTTAGATTCCGCCCCGACAATTTTGAACTCGCGAATCTTCCCGTAATCACCTTGCGGGCCCCAGTCGTGCAGGAACTCGTCGTAGGTGTAATCGGGTGCCGGCTGCCAGAGTTTGTAGGCTTGCTCGTAATGCCCCTCTTGCAGCTGTGTCAGGAAGGTCGCGACGGCGCGCTTCTCCGGAAGGTCGTGAACCGCAAAAAAGGCGATCACGCTGCCCACAACAAGAATAGCGGCCAGCAAGGGCCAGTATTTGCGAAGTCCTGTTTTCGGTTTGGGAGTTTCAGCATCAAAGATCATCGCTTTATCCACCTGCTACGGCAGGACCCTGCCGTGAACATCATCTCCACTCGATTGCCTGCCACGGTTTCATTATAAAAGCTATCACACTGTCTAAGATGCTCAAAAACCCTGCAGGGATGAATACGGCTCAGGAAATATGATTGTCTGCTCTTCCTGAATCACTGCGCCGTCCAGCCGCCATCAATCAGGATGTCCGTACCGGTAATGAAGCCCGCCGCTTCCGAGCAGAGAAAGACGGCCAGCGGTCCGATCTCCTCAACTTTTCCCCAGCGGCCCACCGGAATCTTCGAAATAAACTCGGCGTTGCGCACGGGGTCCTGCATCAGGATGGTGTTCATCTCCGTGGCAAAGGGACCGGGGCTGATGGCATTGGCGGTGATGCCATGCGGAGCCAGTTCCAACGCCAGGGCTTTGGTCATTCCCAGCAGGCCGGCCTTGCTGGTGCAGTATGCCGTGCGGTGAGCCAGCGCGACGTGCGCCATGGTGGAGGCAATGTTGATGATGCGCCCAAATTTCTTTTCGATCATTCCCGGCACAAAAGCGCGCGTGCAGAGAAACGCGCTGTCCAGGTTTGTCTGCATCACGCGATGCCACTCTTCCAGTAAGAACTCGTGCAGCGGCTTGCGAAGATTGATGCCCGCGTTGTTGATCAGGATGTCGGGAGCGCCGGCCGTCTCACGCACCTGCCCGGCCATCCGGCCGACTTCCGCTTCCTCGCGAACGTCGGCAACAAAAACGTGTGCCTTGCCACCCTGGGATTCAATCTCTACCTTTGCTTTTTCCAGCAATTCGCCGCTTCGCGCCACCAGGGCGACTGTTGCGCCTGCCTGTGCAAGCGCGATGGCTATCTGCTTGCCCAGACCTTTGCTCGCACCTGTTACTACGGCCACCCGGCCATTCAGTAAACGATCCGCCATCTTAATCTCCTCGCAAAAAAATTATCACAGCCATGCAATTAGAGTTCGAGGTTTTTTCGGGGAGATTGGTTTGTGCCGGCGGTCGAAGTCCTTACTTCCGCACCAGTTGGAACGCCGGAATGCCTTCCGCCTCCATCGCTGCGAATCGCTCGCCTGCGGGACCAGCCTTTGCACTACTTTCAACTTCATTGAGGAATATTGGATTCATTTTCACCATCTTTCTGCATCAGAAATTCGCTACAGAAGGAACTCACAACTAAAATAGGAATTTCAGTGCAAACTGAATGAGCCGTGGGGAGAGTGCCTGCTGAATTTGTCCGAACGTTGGCGAGCTGATGTCGCTGTTCGGGAGCCGGAAGTTGGCGCGGTTGAACAGGTTGAAAAATTCAGCACGGAATTGCAGCGTCTTCGATTCCGTCAAGCCGATGTTCTTGAAGGCTGAAAAATCCCAGTTCGTAAACCCCGGCCCCTGAACGACATTACGGCCCTCGGTTCCGTAGACACCCGCGGGGGTCGTCGAGTGATCGATGCGCTGGAAGGCGCTGGTGTTGAACCACTCCGCTACGGTCCTGGGTCCGTTGTTGGGATTACCCACAAGGTTGGGACGGAAGGCCGAAAATCCGGTGACCTCCGGCGCATCATAATTATAGCTTTGATCGACCACGGTGAAGGGTGTTCCGGTCATGTAGGTCGTGATGCCATTTACCTGCCAGTCCGCCAGGGCATACTGATACCAGTTTCGCGGCTGCTGGCCTTGAAAGTATCCTGCGCATAGAAGTTGAAGTCATTGCCGCGAAGCCCTCGGGAGAAATCGCCGGTGCCGTCGGGTTGGTCGCCGCCCCCTTGCAGGAAAAGAAGCGGCTGTCCGATCAGAATGTTGGCAAAGGCATTGCTGAGCGGCGCGGGAATGAAAACAAAGAACCCGTTCGAGGCGATACCGTTAACCACGTTGATCTGATCGCGCTGGTAATAGGCGCCGAACTTCATCTCGTTCCGGCCGTGTATCCAGGTCAACGACTCTGAAGCGGCATAGGCATTCTCGTAGCTGTTTCTGGGACCGGTGATCGGATCGCCGATGCTGGCATAGCCTCCGCCGCCAAACTGAATGAAGGGCGGACC
>JAJYJL010000886.1 GCA_021789565.1 Acidobacteriota bacterium | reverse complement strand
TCGACGCCTTGAATGATGGGAAACAATTTCCCTGTGTACTGATACTTCGCAATCATAGGCAGCAACGGTTCAAGCAATTTGTAATTTTCGGCGAGCGCCTGACCGGCCGGATTGAGTTTGCCGTCCGCTCCCACCGCAAAATCAATGCCGAAGGGAGAGAAACCGATTCCGTTGAATCCAGCCAGAACTGGAAATACGTAGGAAGCATAGGAGGGGCGAAATGCTGTTTCCGGGACGAAAAGAGGATTGTCCGGGCGATAGAAGGCAGCCGAGGTTTCGAGAAATTCCGGCAGATAGATATCGGGCGCGAGAATATCGATGGAAGGGGCGGCTGCTTTCCAGATGTCCTGCACGTAGATGGTGGGGCCGCCGCTTGGCCAGTCGCCGGTACGCGCCGCACCCGGTCCTGCGAGCCAGTTGTTGCAATACATCGGAAGCGCATACTGCTGCTTGCCGGCCACCGCAACGGCGTTGACGTAACGGGCTACGTACCAGGCACTGAAAGCTTCGGAGGCCAGATCGCCAAACACCGATTCCCATGTTCCCGACTTGACATAGTGGTTCGCCGACCAGGCTGCTTCGAGCGCAGGCATCAGGTGGCCGCGATGGGTCTCGAGATAGGTCATCAAGGTTGCCGGGACTTCCGCTTTGTATTGGTGTGCGGCCTCGGGAGAATAGTCGCGGTCCGTGCCCAGCAGGCCCGTCTCATTTTCCACCTGTATCATGATAACGGTGCGGTCATTGGCATCTATGCTCTTGATGTGGTGCATGACAGCTGCAAAGGCCTGGGCGTCGGCTTCGCGAGCCGCGTCGCAGAAGGGCGAAATGATCTGCATGGGCTGGCCGAGTTCGTTTCGGACGCGGAAATACTTTGTGGGGTTCTCTTTAACCCACGCTGGGGTGTAAGTCATCTCCCCGTTCTTCCATGAGCCGAACCAAAGAAGGACGACGTGGAGTCCATGGTTGCGCGCCTCCAGGATAATGCTGTCAATCAAGTTAAAATCGAAATGTTCCGGCTGCGGTTCTACAAGTTCCCAATAGAGGGGAACTTCCGCAGTGTTGGCGTGCATGGCCACAAGCGATCGCCAGACAGGCTCAAGGTCGGCAGGATTGGATGCGCTCGAGTTGTGCGCCTGCCCGCCCAGCATCAGAAAGGGTCCGCCGTTCACCAGCAATCGGTAGTTCGATCCGGAATGAACGAGCTGCGGAATTGGAGGTGCGGTCTGCGCGGTGAGCGAGCCGTTGAACAGCGCACAGACCAGCATCATGATGGCATAACAACAAATGCTTGGTTTATATGTTTGCACGATTGCCTCCCTTTGAGCGGAATTACGACCCTGAAATGCGTCTTGCACGCAGATTGCGTTTCGCGGTTGTAGAACTACTGAAATTCCACCTCAATCGTCACAGGCCGAGATACCTGCTCTAAGAAAACCTGGGATTTGGAAAACGTCTTAACCGGCTTGCCGTTCACGGAGGCCCACTTGATGCTGTGGCCTTCGCTGATTGGGAAGCGCGTCCTGAGATCAATAGGCTTTGCGGGGGGCGTGAGACTTAGAACCATTTGGCCCGGCTTGGGATACGTAAGATGGAACGAAACTTTGCCGCCGAAGGTTACGGGAGCATTTTCGACGCGAATGCATTCTCCGGGTGCGATCCAGTCCGCGGGAATGCCGGCGAGCACACGCAATGTGGCGCCATCGCGAAAAACGAGCATATCGCGAACAAGGTTTACAAGATTCGCGTTGGCCCAGGCTTCCGGCATGTCGCCGGTCCCCTTGCCGTTGCGGAATTTGGCTCGCTTTTCAGCCGTGGTGTCGCAGACGGGTGGGAGATCTTTGTTCACTCGGATTTCCTCCCGCCACACGTTTGTTGTATAGGAAAAGTTAAGCGCCGAAATCAACATGTTGACTGCTTTTTGAATCTGCCCGCGCCGCAGGTAAGTTTCTGCCACGTTCATGGACTCGCCGGGCCACACTCCGCCGTGCCCCATCCAGGCCATGTTCGTGGGCTGTCCGTGGACTTCCGTCCGCTCCATCCGGTCCAACAGGCCCGTCACCCAGGGGTTGCCGGCGGAAAACAGTTGCGTGGGATAAACGGCCAGAAAGCTTTGTGAGATAGCGCCATCCGGCAAGGTGGGCATGGCAGGAAGGTAGGGCATTCCACCCTTTTCAAGCCCTATCGCCCGTTGCATGGAATCGAGAATTGCCGCTTTGAAGCCTGAATATTCTTTTGCCAGCAGGGCGGCCTCTACGGTTTTGCCAAGAACCAGAGCCGCCTGGCGAGCGCATGCGATTTCATAAAGTGTCATCACGTTGTGAGTGAAGGCATGCCCCTGGGGCAGACCGCTGTCACCATATCCCCACGGCAGCAGACCCCACCAGTAGGGTTTTTCACCAGGTCTAAGCGGCGGATTCGGTTCAGCGCGGCAACTCCAGGGGAGCTGGCGTTGGATTCCTTTTGCGCCGGGGGGCGCGTTGGGCGGCAACTCGGTTTCTTCGCGGTGAAAGTTGATCCATCGCGCCGCTGAATACAGATAAGGGTATGCCTTGGCGAGCCAGGCCCGATCCTGAGTGAAGCGATAGTAATCCCACACGGTACCGCCCTCGCCGCCAATCGCGTCCCAGGCAGGCCAGCCGCTGATGGCAGGCCGGTCCCATTCGCCGTCATCGTATTCTAGCGAGAAGGCGTGCTCCGCGGTGGCCTTGGCAATGTCCATGTGACCGGAAACTTCCAAAGCGCGCGCCTGGAAGTATTCACCGCGTCCCCAGTATTGCCGGTAAACCCCGGGGCCATCGAGCGTCCACAAATCGCCTTCCGGACCGCGTTCAGTCAGGATTACGACATAGGCCAGAGACGAGTCATAGAAATCCTGAATCTCACGCTCAGGCAATTCAATATGTGTCCCAGCGGCCCAGAAATTCTCCCAGAATTGAACGGCCTGCTTCAGGAGCTCACGACCGGAAGCAGCCGCGATGGGTGCACCGTCTTTCGCGAGCAGGCTATAGGGCCGCTTCAACCACAAGGTTACAGTGGAATGTGCTGGCACATCGGCATTGTAGTCGAGCACGAGATCCTGGTCAGAAGCCGAAAACGCGCCGGACTGCGCTTGCGCCATCTCCACGAGGTAGCCATCGCGAGTAGCGAGTGTCCTGCCACTGGCGAAGGCAGGAAGATTGTGTCGCTTGCCGCTGAGTCGGACATCTACGCCCAAGTTTGACGGGCCGGAGTTGTTCAGGCTTACCCTCACAACGTCCAAGCCGTGGCCCGCCGCCTCGGTAGAAAATGCCAGTTCCTCAGCCGTGATTTCATGGCCAGCAAGGTGCGTAATGACAAAAGGGAATCGGTCACGGTAAAGGTTCTGGCCAGCAACTTTGAGCGGTAATCCGGCGCTGGAAATCTGGATTGCGAGTTCTCCATCCATCTGTGCACTGAAGCCAAACGGGGTGTCGAGGCCGCGCCGTTTCAGACTCCATTGTGACCAAAGGAGGTTGCCCTTCATGTCCACGATGGTCTTGTGGCTGCCCATCGGAAGTCCGATAAGACTTTGCGCGTTTGTGTTTGCGTAGGCGTGCGTGATGTGTACACTGTCGCGGGCTACCACGGTTGAGGGTGCCATCAATATAGCGGCCAGCATAACCATGAAGCACATCCGGAGCATCAATCCTCCTTTGCGCAGTTCTATAACGTTGTTTGTGTACAGCGTGCACGCGAAACGGCGCGAATCGTGATGCATTTTATCATCTGGGTGAACACGGGGCAGACCGTTTTTGTGGTAGGCCGTTGCCCAGTGGATTTTGTAAAGATGGTGGGAATATCCCTCGGTTAAACGAAGGGGTTGCTGTTCTGAAAGGGCAATGCATCAGGATCGGGCTTGCGAGAAGCACAGAAGACAGGGCGGCCGCGCCGCGAGGTGGGGTGCGTTCGGCCGTCATATGTTTGAGAGGACGATAGAGGCGAAAGGATGCCGCGGCTTTGCGTTTAGCCGGTCAGCATAAGGTGTTCCCAATCCCGCTTTAGAATTTCCGCGGAGGACGTGTTCGAGACAAGGATTTCTCTTCTCCCATAGAGAGGCTGGACCAAAACTGCCAGTGGCATGTTTTACCGGTCGAATCCTGTAAAATCTGCCTGGAGGTGCAATTTTGAATAGTTCCGAATAGAGGGAGATTTTTGCTGTCCAAGTTAAGCTTTATCTGGACTGGGTTCGGTGTTATGTGGCGATGGCTTGCAACTTATTGAAAATACAATGTTCTTT
>JAJYJL010000885.1 GCA_021789565.1 Acidobacteriota bacterium | reverse complement strand
CTCCTTTTGCCTCAAACGGCGTGAAGCTGCTGGACATCGGCGTCAATGGAGCCAGCACTGTGCCTGACGTTCCACCGATCTTTGTGTGGAAAGAACCCCAGGGAGCATCCATCATCATGATGTACCATCACGGGTACGGCGCGGTCATTCAGGTTCCGGGTTCCGACCTCGCGATCGCCGTCGATGTTCGGAACGACAACGGCGGGCCGCATTCGCTTGCCGAAGTGACAAAGATTTATTCCGACTTGCGCAGGCAATTCCCCAACGCAAAGGTCCGCGCCGCCAACTTCAGCGAAGTCGCACAGGCTGTGGAACCCTACAAGGGCAACTTCCCTCTGGTCACTCAGGAAATCGGTGATACTTGGATCTACGGCGTGGCCAGCGATCCCGTGAAAGTAGCCCGCTACCGCGAAGTCATGCGCCTGCGCAAGGAGTGGATCGCGCAAGGGAAGTTCAGCGCCGGCGGTGCCACTGACCTCCGTCTGCTTCAAGACCTTTTGCTGGCGCCGGAGCACACTTGGGGTGTGGATACCAAACGCCTGAAGGACTACGAGCATTACACGCCAGAAGCCCTGGCCAAAGTGGTTGCCACGCCGCGGTTTCGCTGGGCTGAAAACAGCTGGGCCGAGAAGCGCCGCGACATTGACGACGCGGTTCGGAGCCTGCCAGAGGCGTTGCGCCAGGAGGCAGATGGGCGCCTTCGTGCGCTGCGGCCCGTTGCGCCAACCCATGCAGGCCTCAGCGCGCACGCCGCGGGGTCAGAGATCGACACTGCACACTTCACTGTTGCACTCGACCCAAAGACCGGAGCCATCCATCGCCTGCGCTCCAAAGCAACTAGCAGGGACTGGGCTTCCGCAAATAATCCTCTTGGATTGTTCGCCTACCAAACACTTTCGGAAAAGGACTACGAGGAGTACCGCACAGCCTACATCACTGCGAAGACCTGGTGGGCGCCGATGGATTTTGGCAAGCCTGATATCGAAAAATTCGGTGCAAAGAGCCATGTGTGGCTACCACATCTGGCAGGTTGCTGGGCGGGCAAAGTCCACGACGGCTTCCGCATTCTTACCGAATTGCAGATTACCGACCCCGAGGCCGAGCGAGGCGACCGAGTCGCATGGCCGCGTCAGATATACATGGACCTTCGTTTCCCTGATGCCGAGCCAGCCGTGCACATCTACCTGACGTGCCTCAATAAGGCCGCAAACCGCCTGCCGGAAGCTATGTGGCTCAGTTTTATTCCCGCGGGAACGGACCCACACGGATGGACGATGGACAAGGTGGACCAACGCATCTCTCCCTTTGATGTCGTGAGGGGTGGCAACCGCCACATGCACGCCGTCACAAACGGAGTCTACTATCAGGACCCGAGGGGACAGCTTTCGATCGAAACACTGGATGCCCCTGCGGTGGCCCTTGGCGAGCGATCACCAATCTTCTATTCAAACGATCAGCCCGACCTCTCGAAAGGCCTTCACTTTAGCCTGTTCAACAATGCCTGGGGCACGAACTACATTCAGTGGTTCGGTGAAGACACAAGCTTCCGCTTCATCCTGCGGACATAGTTCCCCACTCGTCCGCGCCACATTTTGTCCCGTCTGACTATGCCTTATGCGGCGATCGCGCGGAAACCACCACAAAGGGCTTCCACTGCAGGGTCGCCTGGAAGGGGTAGCTCGGAATCCGATGATAATTGGTCAGGTGGACGATATCCTGATTGACCGCTCCCTCTGTAAGCGCCATCAGGTTGGGATTGGCAATCTTGTTAATTTCCGGTTCCAGATAGCCCGCCTTCACTACCACGATCTTGAACTTTGTGGGCTCCAATCCGAGCGACGTAAAGTCTTTGATGTGGTGGAAAGGACGACGCCGCTCCGTTAGGATGACGGAGATCCCTTCCGTTTCAATTGCAGCCTGCCGCCCCAGCGGATCATTCATGTGCGACACAAAGAGCACTTTCGCCTTGACGTGCACAGGCTTGCTGGCTTTGGGATCAAGGGTTGCGCCAATACTGAGCGGAATCGTTGCTCCCACGCCCGCGCGATAGCAGGCACCAGTGGCAGGCGCGTCGCAAATGCCGGCAATCAACACATTGCGGACGTGGCGCTGGAGCATCGCTGCCAGAACGTCTGCCCGGTCGTCGGTGCCTCCGGCAGTGGGGTTGTCTCCCGAGTCCGAAATTACTACCGGATGCGTTTGCAGGCTTACAGCTTTTTCTATAACCTCTGCCAGGTACCCCGTCGGCACTCCAAAGTGGAACTCTTTTCGCGCGTCCCAGTATTGCTGGGCCAGCGATAGTGCGTCTCTTTTCAGCAGCGCCGGGTCGGTACCGGTAAGGATGGCACTGGCAGTGCTTTTCGGCTCATCAGCCCACACATATCCAACCATCAGCGAAGCATCCATCACGCCAGCGTGTGCGTTCATGGCGGGCAACTGACCCCAGAGCCGTTTAGCCGGCTCGTAGCGCGTGCTGCTTCGTTCTCCCGGCATCAGCACCGGAATGGGCGACCACACCACGGTCGGCCGTATGTTCTGGTCGAGACAATGGACCAGCATGCCGCACGCGCGTTGCGTCGTTTCTTCCTGGTCAACGTGCGGGGCAGTCCGGTAGGCGGAGAGCATGTCCAGGTTGTTGATGATCTTATGGCTGAGACTTCCATGCAGGTCGAAGCTGGCAGTGATCATGCAGTTGGGCCCGACAACCTCACGCGCTGAAGCGATCCAATCGCCGTCTGCATCATGCATCCCTTCAACAGACATCGCCCCGTGCATGGCCAGGTAGAGGCCATCCAACGGCAGTAGAGCTTTCACTCGATCCAGGAATTCCGCCTTCAGCTTCTGATAGGTTTTTGCTTCCACCGCCCCTCCGGGGACCGCGTCCGCCAGAAGCGTGGGGTGGAAAGGATAAGGGTACTTCTTTAAATTGCTGAAGAACGGCATGTCCGCCAGCGCCTGGCCCCGCTTCACGGCGAATTCGTCCATGCGGGTAAGGATGGGCGTGTAGGTGCTGCACTCGATCCTGATTCCACCAAAAGCCACGCGCTTGGGTTCTGCAGCCAGCGAAGTAGCTGTAGCGCCAACTCTGGCCAGCGGAGATGCCAGCGCGGCCATCGTTGCGTTTTTCAAAAATGTTCTGCGTTTCAAGTGTCTCTCCTCCATGGTCGCGAAGACGGCCCGAAGTCCCTCGGCGCACGGCGTACAGGCTCCAGCCGTAATTCACATGTGAACTGCTTTGATTACAGCAGTATATTCCTCGCAATCCTATTTCCCAATATCATTCGTGTGGCAAACGATCAATTAAACTGCTGCATCCGTGCGAGCTCGATTTCAATTCCAGCACTGCCCGGAACTAATCGGATCTATGTAATCCCGAGCTTCTTTTGCATATCCTCCAGAGATACGCCCTTGGTTTCGGGGTAGAAGAAAAGGACTACAAAGAATTGGAGCACCATCATGGCGGCAAAGAAAACGAAAGGATAAGCGCCCGACGCGGCCGCTATCAGCGGGAAGGTCCACGATATGAGCGCATTCATAGCCCAGTGCGAAAAGCTGCCAAGACTCTGGCCTTTAGCCCTGACACGGTTAGGGAAAACCTCGCTGATATAGACCCAGATGACAGCGCCTTGGGAAAATGCGAAGAACGCAATGTATCCCACTAGCAGCCACACAAGGAAGTTTTCATGTGCTGAAGTAAAGAAAACGACCGAAACTCCGCCCAGGCACGCCGCCGTACCAACAGAGCCGATTAGTAGCAGAGTCCTGCGGCCCACTCGGTCAATCAATGACATAGCAACTACCGTGAAGAGTAAGTTGGTCGCGCCGACGGCCATTGCCTGGATGTCGCCAGAGATGGCACTGAACCCTGCATGGGCGAAAATGTCGTTCAAGTAGTACAGGATGGCGTTGATGCCCGCTAACTGGTTAAACATGCCAATTGTTACGGCAAGGAAAATCGGCAATCGGTACTTCCGTGTAAATAGTGGTTCCTGGGCGCGCTCAAGGTGCATCGATTCAAGGATGTCCTTCAGTTCCTGCTCGGCGTTTTCTTCTCCCACTTGCTGCAGGACTTTTCGTGCCTGATCCACTCGCCGCTTTTCAACAAGCCAGCGAGGGCTTTGCGGAATTCCGAACAGCATGACCAGGAACAGCGCAGCCGGAAGCGATGCGACACCCAGCATCCAACGCCATTCGGTCCCGCCAAAATGCATGAGTGCGATTAAATAGTTGGAAAAGTACGCCAGCAGAATCACAAAGACC
>JAJYJL010000884.1 GCA_021789565.1 Acidobacteriota bacterium | reverse complement strand
GGGAGAAGGAATCATCGACATGGGTTTGACGCTGGTGGCTGGCGTGGTCATTGACCGTTTCTCCTGGTTCCCAGTCTTTTCCACCGCCTCACTGCTTCCATTGGGGGGCATTGCCGCCCTTTTCCTTCTGGTCCGAAAATCTCAACCTGTTACTATCGTTGAATAGCTGTCTACGTCCGTACAGCAACCTGAAGCTGTAATCTGCCGGTCTTCTACGCAGACTTACGGCAGTGCGAGAGGGGGCGAGGCGGAAGGACCATGACAGCGAGTGGCATATTGACCTGCACTCCGAAAACTGCTCGAGCCGGAATGTGCGTCGTCCGCTGATTTTGTCCCTGTTAACAGCCAGAATGGTTCACTGATGGCTCCGCGCTCCGCCATCAAATCTTTCTCACTTCAAACTCTGTGGAGACCTCAGGTAAATGAACGAGTACGACCCCAAGAAGCAAGCCCGTTTGCGGAAAATCATCTCATTACGGTATCCTAGGAAAATGCTTGAGTTTGAGATTGCGCTCAACACGGGGATGCGTCGCAGCGAACAGTATTCTTATATAGACTGGTCGTGCGTTGACCATTGCCGTGACTTATTCATCCCGGAAAGTAAGAGCGGGAAAAGCCGTCATGTTCCTTTGAATTCTGCGACTCTGGCAGCGCATCAGGAGTTGCATAAGACCACGGGCGGAGAGGACCCTATCTTCGCCATCTGGAATGGTAGGGATTCTTTGCATGGTCCACGGCATTGGTTTGAGGATGCCATTAGCGAAGATGGTGTGCGGGACGTCACTTGGCACGATTTGCGGCACACTTTCGCCCGGCGACTTGTGATGACCAGAAGAGATTTGCGGACGGTCGCTGAACTGATGGGCCATGCAAATATACAAATGACTATGCTTTACAGCCACCTTGCCCCGGCGCATAAACAGGCTGCTGCTTACCGGCTGGTTTCTTTTGGGACGCCGTGGCAGAAATCGGCTGGCACTAATACTAGCACCAGCGAAAATCGGCAGGCTGCTGATTCTAAATTAAGTAATCTAAAATGAAATAATTGGGCCGGTAGCTCAAGTGGTAGAGCATTGCCCTTTTAAGGCAAGGGTTCCGGGTTCGAGTCCCGGCCGGCTCACCAGAAGTATCAGGTTTCGGTTTCTCCTGGGGCCTATTTGACTCGCTTCTCTCGGCAGCTTCCGTATCGGCATCACTCCCTGCGGTTCAGCCATGAATGAAATCCTTCACCTTTCAGCAACCGGCATGGCGCGCGCCCTCCGTGAAAAGAAACTTTCGTCCGCAGAACTGATGCAGGCACACCTTGAGCGCATCGAGGCCGTGAACCCACGGCTCAACGCCATCGTGCAACTGCCCACCGAACGCGTGATGGCGCAAGCCCGCGCGGCAGACGCCTTGCTCGCGCGAGGAGAAATCAAGGGGCCGCTGCACGGCGTTCCGGTAACTTTCAAAGACGCGATCGAGACGGCTGGGATCATCAGTACTGGGGGGACACTGGGGCGACGCAACTTCGTTCCCCAGCAGGACGCCGTGGTTGTCAAACGCTTGTGCGATGCCGGGGCAATTGTGCTGGGAAAAACAAATTGTCCGGAATTCGGCTGGGCATGGGAAAGCGATAACCTGATTTACGGTCGCACAAACAACCCTTACAACCTTTCGCTATCGCCCGGCGGCTCGAGCGGTGGAGAGTCCGCCATCATTGCCGCAGGGGGCTCGCCGCTAGGTTTTGGCAGCGACGCCGGCGGCAGCGTCCGTTTTCCCGCCAGTTGCTGCGGGCTTGCAGGCATCAAACCGACTTCCGGACGTATTCCGCGCACAGGACATTTTCCCGGGCCCGGCGGCACACTGGATGCGCTCTGGCAGATTGGCCCGCTGGCGCGGAGAGTGGAAGACCTGGAACTCGCTCTCAAAATCATCTCCGGCTCTGACGGGCATGACGCGGCGATTGTTCCAATGCCGGTCGGTGAAACGGCAACTGTTGATTTGAAGAAGCTTCGCGTGGCTTTCTATACGGACAATGGGATTGCCGCGCCCGAGCCGGAAATTGCCGAGGCCATTCGCAAAGCTGCGGCCGCTCTTTCTGAAGCCGGAGCAAAAGTGGAAGAGGCGCTTCCGCCCGGAATCAGCGAGACATTTGAAATTTATCACGGACTGTTCTGTGCCGACGGCGGAGCTGGCCTAAAGGCCCTTATTGACCTGGCAAGAACTGACAAGATCCACCCGCTGCTGCAGCAGGCGCTCGAAATACAGCAGCAGCATGGAATTTCAATGGCCGATTACGGGAGGCTGATAGCGCGCTGGGACGCTTTCCGCAGCGCGATGCTGGGCTTCATGGAAAACTACGATGCCATTCTTAGCCCAGTTTGCAGCTTTGCCGGGATGATCCATGGTTCAACCTATAGGCGGCTGCCGTGCTTCAGCTACACGATGACTCACAATCTGACAGGTTGGCCCGCTGTCGTGGTACGCGCGGCGAATTCCTCAGTGGGTTTGCCTATCGGCGTCCAGATTGCCGCGCGGCCGTGGCAAGAGCATGTGGCGCTTGCCAACGCCCTCAGAGTTGAAGAAGTCATCGGAGGATGGCAAGAACCACCGATCTGATCCACTTCCTGCCGATAATCCGTTAGGCCACGACATTGCCCGATGTTTCGTCCCAGATGATCTTTTTCCCAGCGATATAAGAGAGGTTTACCATGTGTCCGGCCGAGGCCGCGCGGTGGCCGACCTCTGCGTTTTCACCACACTGCTTCCGTGAGCGGACGCAGTCAAAGAACTCAGCCAGGTGCAGCGTTGTGGGGTCCGTACTGTCCTTTGACTGGACCTCCTGGGGCACGGGTGCCTTTCTCGCCGCTTCCGCCCGATGGTCATCCATGCTCATGAATTGTTCCTGCAAGGCTTCGGGCCAGCTGTCGATGGAGTACTTGTAGCCTTCACGGTGCGAATCAATCCCGTAGGTCATGGAGGTCCCGCCAAGCGGCAACACTAGCGTGCCATCCGTACCGAGAAAGTGGATACCGTTGCCTGTTACGCTTTCGGCGTTGAAGGTGGAAGCCATGTTCACATGGAATCCCTCCGGGTACTCGAACAGCGCGTCGAGAGTGTCGGGGACCTGGCGGCCGTCATTGCGAACGAGGATCCCGCCCGTTGCTACGACACTGCTGGGCATGGTGGCGCCCAATATGTAGTGAATGGAGGTGATCAGGTGGACGAACAGGTCGGTGGTAATTCCGCCGGAATAATCCCAGTACTTTCGGTAGCGGAAAACACGCTCGGCCTCGAAGGGTCGCTGCGGGGCCGATCCCAGCCATTCTTCCCAGTTGAAATTCACGCCGTTCTTAAGGTCCGGCGGAATGGGATAGTTCCAGGCGCCGGTCGAGCTGTTGCGGTTGTAGGCTGCCATCACCTTGGTGACTTTCCCCAGCTTTCCGGCAGAGACCATCTCTTTGGCAATCCGGTTCTGGCCTGAGGAAATCCACTGGCTGCCCACCTGCACAGTGCGATTGGCGTTCCGGGCTGCGTCAATCATCCTCTGCCCGTCCGCTATGCGATGGGTCATGGGCTTTTCGATGTAGACGTCTTTGCCGGCGGCAATCGCATCCAAAAACAGAGGAGCGTGCCAGTGGTCCGGCGTGGCAATCACCACGGCGTCGATGTCCTTGCGGTCCAGCATTTTCTTGTACTGCGCATAATTGACGTCGATCTTGCCATCCGTCCGCTCTTTGGCGCGTTCCAGGTGACCTTTGTAGCAGTCACATACTTCCAGCAGATTGGCCTGCCCGGTCTTTCTGCAGGATTCAAACAGGATGTTGGCACGGATGCCGAAGCCGATAAATCCCACATTCACCCTGTCACTGGGTGCAGCAGGTTTGGGCAGGGGCGCGACTGCTTCAGCAGCCACGTATTCGCCATTCAAAAACAGTCCCAGCCCCGCAGCGCCCACAGCGCCACGGCGAATGAACTCTCGACGATTGAAACCAGTCATGACCCAACCTCCTTGCATCCTTCAAATCTCTAATCAACTTTGCGCCGGAAGCCTCGCTGGTATCCTCGTGCCCGCAAAGTGGGTGGTTCCAGGGCTTCACCTGCTAATAAAGGAATCAAATGCTACTTTTTCAACCGATGCTGTGACCCCCGTCACTCTGCGTGCGGGGAGCCATTGAGTTTGCTATGCTGTAAACCTTAGCGGAACCCGGCCCTATGCCGGATTCATCTTGAGAGGCATCATGAGTGAGTTTAAAGCTCAAGCCCCACCGCGTCTCCCC
>JAJYJL010000883.1 GCA_021789565.1 Acidobacteriota bacterium | reverse complement strand
CGGAATTCCGCAACTTCCTGCTCGACCAGTTCGTGCAATTGGTCAAAGACGGCGCCGACGGTTTCCAATTGGATAAGACCAACTTTACGAGCGTGCTGGATTTCAACAGCCAGCTTCCCGTTTCGCCCGACAAGTCCTTCACCCAGGAACTGCTGTCCACCTTCGAAGAAATCCTGCGGCGGTGCCTCCAGGTGAATCCGGACTTCGCCTTGGCCTCGGAGATTTGGTGGGACCGGTCATTCCAGTACGTGGATGTCTCTTACACGCGCATGAACGATATCGACATGGACTCCCCGGCGCTTCGCTACACCTTTCCCGAGTGGGTTCCCACCATCTGCGCGGAGAGGCCAGGCGACTTCAACGTGATGAACAACGGCATGCGCTACGGCATGGTTTGGGCGGTGCAGCCCCGCCACTACAACGATTCCATGGACGAGCGGCTGACCCGCCCCCTCTCACGCTACGTCCAGGAATTGATCCGCATCCGCGGCAAGCACAAGGACGTCCTCTTCTTCGGGCGCTTCCGGGACACTCTGGGGGCGGAAGTGAAGGCCGGCCCGAACGTGCGCTATGCCGTCTTTGAAGGCATGGACAAGCCCGGCAAGGCCTGCGTGGTGATAAATTATGGGAACGAAGAGGCCAGTGCCCGGGTCAGTTGGCCCGGCCGAGATGGGCGCAGGGTGGAAATCCCCAAACCCTTTTATCCGGATGTCCGGGATAACCCGCCGGGAACTATCCATCTGCCGTCGCGCACCTGCGGTTATCGTCGAGATATAAAAAGCGCACGGGCCGCGCCGCTCCAGGTTGATCTCCCGGAGAAAGCGCGGCCCGACGTTCGGAGTACAGCTACCTGAAATGCCTACCATGTCCGTTTCCGCCGCCGCGACCCTCGCCGTGGGCAGGATGAAAAGGCTGCTCGGGCGCGACGCGGCGCTCCTGCGGGGCGCGAGCCCAGTTCTGGTTGGGCCGCTCTGAACGGGAGACGTTACCCTGATACGCTCGCCTTGCGTAGTTGTTGTAGCTGTTCTGCCGGGGCGCAGGACGCTCCATCCGTACATTCGGTTTCTGACGCCGGGGCGCGGTATACTCCCGGCCTCGGTTGTTTCCGGCAGGAGCAAAGCGCTTCCAGTTGCCGGAGTTTCTCATCACGCGAGGGGGCTCTCGATAAGCGCCTCCTGCGCGGGTGGCCCGCACAACGTGCCCTCTGTTGAACACTCCCGGCCTGTCTGTGGCGGCGATGTATGGCTTACCGTGATTTACAGTTGCCCGCTGCCGGGGATCGTTCCGGGCAAAGTTGCGCTGATATTCCTGCTGGCGAAGAGGTCCGAAACGGCGCAGTCTTGCCGCCGCCATTTGGCCAGCCGTAGGCCGAACGCGGATGCCCCCCGGTCCGCCGTTGTAACTGACGCGGGTGAATTGGTTATTCTCCACCCTCTGGTTGTAGTAGTACTTTGTGTTGTCGATTCGGATGTTGTTTACCGCGCGGTTGTAGTAGAACCTATCGTGGTCCCAATAACCCCCGCTGTAGCCGTATCCTATGTAGCCGTATCCGTAGTCGATGCCTCCGTAGTAGCCGACCTGCGGGCCCCAGTAACCTGCATACCAGAAATACATTCCATCGTTGTAGCCCCAATAGCCCGGAGTCCACATCGCACCCACAAAAGGCGCCAGCACCCAGGTGCCGGGAACCCAATAGTACCCATACACCGGGTCCCAAGCCCAGTAACCCGGCGTCCAAATATAGTCCGGGCCGGGACACATCGGTTGAGCGTATATGGGCAGCGCCGGAGGGCCAAAGCTGACCGACACGCCGACGCTAAATTGCGCCGAGGAAGTTGCCGGCACAAAAAGCACCGCCAGCAAAAGCAGCAGCATTCCAGTAAGGTATCCGGCGATTTGCCTTCGCGTCGGCCCTTCCTTCTCCGTTTTTCGGGTTCCGGCACTGTATTCCGGCAAAATGGATGGCTCGCCCTTCACGTTGACCTTGGAGGGTCTGTTTTCCGAAAATTCGCGTCTTAAACAGTCATTTGTGAATTCATTTTCTGGCCTCATTGAAACACCTCCGTATGTGTCCTGCCATGCCGCTGCATTTAGAGACTGCTCCCAGGGGATGCCAGCTTCATTCAGGACTCGGACGGTCGACTTCAAAGCTCTCCTGCGGTGCCGGATGCTTTCTTATTGCCTACAGGTGCATCCATTGCCGTGATCACGTTTTTCTTCATGCAACCTTCCATCCATTGCTTGCATTATTCAAGTACGACGCTCATTATCTGAGGGTTACAAGTCTTGATGGCTATCGGCCACGCTTATGAGAGCGGTCAGAAGTGAGTAAAAATTACAGAGCTGCCCGTGCAAAGTGAACAATATAAAGGTTTGCCTAATGACGCGAGCCCCAGGGAAGGCGTGGAGCAACGGCAAAATAAAATTGCAACAGAACCATGCATATGATGCTCCAATAGATGTGCTCAGGCATAAAGAAGCGCCGAAGGCGTAAGAGGCCTGGGCGATGATGATGCGAAGGCAGATGGCGTCGCGGCGGCGACAGACCAAACGGGAGCCTTCGGAGTTTCGGGAATTTGACAGGGGTGGAAACCCATGGTGTATTAGGAAGCGCAAAGCGCCGCCGGCCCCTCAGTCAGAAGCCGAACCGGGCGGCTACATTCAGCAAATTCGGAGTGGACATCCCCATGCCTTTCTTTAATGTTCAAGATATCACGCCGTTCGAGATACTGCCCGGAGCCCGCATTCGCGCCCCTTTTGGGAGGAATTTGATGCTTTCTTATCTTGAGTTGGATGCGGGCGCCGTCGTCCCTTTCCATCGGCATCCGCACGAGCAGGGGGGCATTGTCCTGAAGGGAAAAGTTGAGCTGACGATCGAAAAGGAGGTAAGAATCACTGAAGAGGGTTCCATGTATATCATTCCAGCCAATTGCCTGCACCAAGCCGTGGCGGTGGGCGGACCGGCAATCGTGCTGGACGTGTTCAGCCCGGTTCGTGAGGACTACGCAGAACGGTTTAATAAATATATACGACAGCCGGAAGCAACCGGCTCCTGATTGTCCGCCGCGAATTTTTTGTGGCGAGGTAAAAACGCAACTTTCGGGCTATTGCGGGGTTTGACCTAATGATGGTATTAAATTAGGCGGAGATGATGGTAAAGCCCAATGTTTACAAGGATTTTACAAAACGAGCGTCAAACCCTTCCGGGTAAAATCGCGTCAAAGATGGTAGCAATAATAATGGAGAACCCGATAGATCGGAAGGATCAAACAAGCGCCAGTTTGCTTGAGGATTGGCAAAGGATGCAGGCACTTATTAGGCGCAATGGCATTCTATAAGGAGACTCGGCTGTGAAGGGGGTTACGATGTCGAGAAATGCAGGTAAATTTGCGGTTCTTTTGGCAAGCGGACTGCTCTTGTTGGGCTCGATCCGTCTGGCGGCCTTCCCGCAGGAGAGCAGTGCAACCAGCGACAGCGCCATCACCTCAGCCATCCAGGCCAAACTGTTCCAGGATCCCGCGCTCAAGACGCAGGACATCCGCGTGTCAACCCAGCAGGGCGTTGTAACCCTGACTGGGACGGTCCAGACGGAGTCGCAGCAAGCTGCCATTGATCGCATTGCCAGCACCGAGCCCGGCGTGGTGAAGGTGATTGACGGCATGAGCGTCGCGGCACCGGCCACGGACGCGAATTCGGCTAGCGCTTCAGCACAATACTCCGCGGCGAACGACGCCGAAGCGCAAAATTCCTATCCGAACGTGAACGATGGAACTCCACAGTATGCGTCGGTTCCTTCCACGCTGGTGGTGCCGGCGGGCACGCTCGTGACTGTGCGCCTGACGCAGGAGCTTTCGAGCAACCACAATCGGCCGGGCGACAACTTTACGGCCACGCTCGATCAGCCGCTGGTGGCAAACGGATGGGTGGTGATGCGGCATGGCCAGACCGTGGTCGGCCAGGTTGCCGCTGCCCGCAAAGGGGGGCGCGTCAAGGGCGTTTCTGAGCTGGGGCTGGAGTTGAACCAGATCACCCTGGTAGACGGGCAGCAGGTGCCGATCCGCACGCAACTCGTGCAAGCGACCGCCGGTTCCTCAAAGGGGCGCGACGTTGGCGCGGTCGGAACCACGACGGGCGTGGGCGCGATGATCGGCGCGATTGCCGAAGGCGGCGAGGGCGCGGGAATTGGCGCGGCAGCCGGGGCTGCCGCGGGGATTGCCGGCGTGCTGCTCACGCGCGGCCGGCCAACCGTGCTGATGCCGGAAACGCT
>JAJYJL010000882.1 GCA_021789565.1 Acidobacteriota bacterium | reverse complement strand
AGTTCCAACAGCTTCTCAGCATCTAAAACCATCTGTTTCTGCCGCTGCTCATTCAACGCCCGCACCTGCTTTGCCTGAAGCACAGGATCCGTGGCCGGGATGTCATTGCCTGGGTAGCCCATTCTGCCCATCATCGGAGGCCTTCCAGACGGCTGTTGCGCTCGCCCGAGATTAGGGCCAAAGAGCAGTCCGTCGCAGAGAAAGCACAACACCACCAAGTAGCGTACAAGCGCTGAGAATAGGCAGGCACCACTTCCAGCTTCGGACGAAGCCACCTTGTCTGCCTCAAAAAAATCCCTTCGACGGCTCGTAAAAAAACGCATCCCCTAGCCCCCACCCACGGTCAGCTTCATCTTTTGCTGTACATCATGGGCCAGCAGTTCGATCACCTCCGCCTCCTTGATCAGTTCCGGCGGAAGCGGCTTCGTTCCAGCCAGATCCATCTTGGCCTTTACATCCCGTGCCAGAATCACCAGCTTGGTGCTTTCATCGTTGATTTGGCGAAGCCGCGCGGCATTCACTCTTTCGAAGTCTTCAGCCTTCTTATGCTCTTGCTGCATCACCATCCGGTCGTTTGCATCGGGCGGGCGATTCGCTTCTGGCAGGACGTATCCGAGAGGCTTCGGAGGACCGTTGGCCGTCTGCCCCCCCTGCGCGCAAAGAGTGGGAGCCAAGAGCAGCATCAGCGCGCCGGCAATCATCATCGCCCACCTGGAGGTTCCCCCATATTTCCCAGGATTCGATCCCGGCCCCACCATTACCCGCCTGAATTGGTGCCAGCAGAATTTCATTGCAGCCTCCACGCGATCACCTTCATATCCCGCAAATCCAAAGGTCCGCTCCAATTGGCTTGAGTGCGCGCAGCTTGCGCTTTCTTCTTCAGCCCCATGGGCCTAACTGCCCGGTCCTCCCGTTTGTCGCAGTTCCTCCTTCATGCTGTGCGCAAGCCGTTCCAATTCATTCGCTCGGCGGATCACATTCAGCGACAGCGTGTCTTTATTGGTCTTATCTACAGCCGCCTTCAGTGCAACAGCAAGGCTCAGCATCTGCGTGCTTTCAGCCACCATCTTTTGCCGGTGCGCAATTTCTGCAGGGCCCGGTGGCTTTTGCGGAGCCGCATGCGCTTTCGCAGCTGCCGGATTGCCCTTCGCTACCGCTCCCGTTGCAACCGAGTTCCCACTCGTCTCGTGGTGTGCGGCAGGCGTGGACGGTGTTTGGCACGCTATCCAGGTTGCCCAGGACAGGAAGACAGTCGCCGCAGTCCAAGACAGCAACATCGTCCTTCGTGTCTTCGATTGCTGAAGAAAATGAGGAACCTTCACGATTCGACAGACGAGTCTGCCTTTGCGATGGAAAGTCATGCGCACCTCCTGCGGCCTGCACTTCCCTCACGTCCGGGGCAATTTCTCAAACCTGGGGATCTCGGATCGAATACGCCCCGAAGCTGTCTGCGCACAGTCTAGTCTAGAAAACAGGAGATTGCGATGCATCCCTTTTTACTTGCGGCCGACACGGCATGGCTTACCCGCGGGCAATTCATGGGCAAGGTGCTGGATGAGTGGATAGACGACACGCAGGAGTTCCTCCACGTCAAGTTGCCACACCTCATCATGGTGGCAATTATCGCCTTTATTCTCAATCGGTTGCTTCGCGCATTCACAGCTCGAATGATCTACGTCGCCGAGCAGCATGCGGCAGGTCCCGCCCGCATGGGTCAGGTCAAGACTTTGGCCGGTGTCATCCGCACCACCGGACTGGCCATTATTGCCGCCATCGCCGGCATGCAGTTCCTCGCCGCCGTGGGCGTCGACATGGCCCCTTTGCTTGCCTCAGCAGGTGTTGCCGGGGTGGCCATCGGCCTCGCCGCCCAGAACATCGTCCGCGACATGCTGAACGGCATTCTCATCCTGATTGAAGACCAATTCAACGTTGGGGATACCGTACGCATTGCCGGCGTCGGAGGAGTGGTCGAAAGTATGACCCTAAGACGAACCACTGTACGCGACTCCGACGGAACCCTCTATGTGATCCCCAACTCGCAAATCACGACCGTCGCCAACCAGAGCATTGACTACTCCATCGCCACCATCAACGTCAGTGTCGACTACTCCGCTAATCCAGACTCCGTCCTCGCGCTTCTCCGGCAGATCGCCATGGATGTTCGAAACTGTGAGATTTTTCGTGATGATTTTATTGCCGATCCACAAATCCTGGGAGTGGATGCCGTCAAAGGCTCGGAGATGATTTTTCCCGTCGTGTTCAAAACGCGCGCAACCCGGCAGTTTGCTCCCGTTCGTGAGTTCCGGCGCCGCGTGCGTCTCGCGCTCGAAGAAAAGAATCTGCTGCCCGGTGACCCCTATCGCGTCTTCAACAAAACATTGGACAGCGCGAAAAACATCGCCCGCAGCGTCTCGCAGGAAGCCCCGGCCCGGCACGATCCGACGGCCAGCAAAGCTCCTGAGGGCAATCCATTCACAGGCGAATGACTCATGCACCTTCGCCACTTGAAGCCGTGAGCGCACGCAACAGCTCGTCTGCATCAACAATCGGCGGCAGACAGGTGCGCCCTTTGCACACCAGCGCCCACGCACGGGGCCCCGCCTGCGCTGGCACTTGCAGGACGGTTTCCGCCAATGCCTCGGGAAGCTCCCCGGCTTTCACCTGTTGCGGCGTCAGACGGACCACTGTCTTGTTCACCGAAAATCCTGCCAATGCAAGCGCCTCCAGTTGATCGGCCTCAATTCCAGACCCCACCACCACGACTTCCACCGGATCGAGCAACAGGCGCTCCAAAGCAAGCCCGTAGCTTCCGGCATAGAGTCCAAAATGCTCCACAACACCCGCGAAGGACCCCAGGGTATCCTCGGCAATCTCACGATATGTGCGATTTCCGCTCAAATTCTCCAGCCGCAGGAGCGCCGCAGCGGTAGTCGGATTACCTCCCGGCGTCGGCGAATCCTGGAGCGGCTTGCGTCGCGCGCTGAGTGCGCCGAGCGGCGCAGCTCCATTCTGCTTTATTGCGGTGTCATAAAACGCCCCCGCCGCGCGGTCATAAAATCGCTCGATCATCGCATCCGCCAGCTTCCGCCCCGCGTCATAAAAGCGCATGTCTCCCGTTGCCAGCCATCCATCCACGCAGGCATGAACCATAAATGCATAATCGTCCAGATTTGCCTCTACTTTTTCCGCCGGTGGTGCTCCATCGTGATACGCAATCACCCGATACAGCATGCTGCCACCATCCCACGCCTCAGCCAAAAGCCGGTTCAGCGTCTTGATGGCGAACTCTCGCGGCTCGCTCACCCGCAGCACTCGCGCCGCCTCCAGATAGGAAGTCACCGCCATCGCATTCCAGCCCGTATAAATCGTCCGATCGACAAAGGGCGTTGGTCTCAGCAAGCGCGCCTGCATAAGTTTGCGCCGCGCCGCGGCCAGTATCCTCTCGAACTCCTCCGGAGTTCTGCCCATATCCCCGGCCAGATCGGCCAATGCATATTTGCGGTGCAACACGTTCTTCGCAGGGTCGTGATGCATGTCGCCCAGCTCCCCGATGTCGTAATACCGCGCGGCTGCATCCATTTCCTCTGGCGTCAGTACCGCACGAGCCTCATCCAGGGTCCAGGTAAAGTAGTCGCCGTCATCCTCAAGATTGATATCGGCATCCTGAGAAGCGTAGAAGCCACCGTGCTCCCGATTCGTCAATGTCCCGTCGAGCCAGCCGACAATCTCCAGCGCCGTTTGCCGAAAATCCTCCCGGACATAGCTCTGGAATCCGTGCACATAATTCCGCAGCAGTTCCGTGTTGTCGTACAACATCTTTTCGAAATGCGGCACCACCCACCGCTCGTCCACGCTGTAACGGTGAAACCCTCCGGCGAGCTGGTCGTACACACCTCCGTGCGCCATCTTGTCCAGGGTCACCTGGACCGCTTCGCGCGCTTGCTTGTTGCCATCATGGACTGCGATATGAAGCAACAAATCCAATGCAGGGGGATGCGGAAATTTTGGCTGCGACCCAAAGCCGCCGTGGTGCGGATCAAACATCGCCAGCGTCGACTTCGAGATCTTCTCCGTCAGCGCGCGGGTCAGTTCATCACCACGCGAGGAGAAGCTCTCGTTCTGCTCAATCGCAGCCATTACACTCGACGCCGACTCCAGCGCCTCTTCGCGCCGCTCGCGCCATACCTGCGCCATCGTCAGTAACACTCGGCCAAAGCCGGGGCGCCCATAGCGGTCATCCCGCGGGAAATACGTCCCCCCAAAGTACGGCC
>JAJYJL010000881.1 GCA_021789565.1 Acidobacteriota bacterium | reverse complement strand
CGGTCGCCTACGGCTCCCTTCGAGCTGCACCGCAGAGAAGAGCAAAAGCAAGAAACTACCCCGGAACTCACATTATGATTGGTACAGAGAACGGGGGCAGGTCATCACCTTTAGAAGCTAATGCCGTTTTCATCGAATAGCGGGTTACAGGTTTGGGTCCAGCCATCAATAAACATTTAGATCACCACAAGGTTGCTTCAAAGCAGAGACCGAGTTTCTGTCGCAGGACCGATGGATTCCGGCAGCGCCTCCAACATGGCAAGCCGACCCGATGATTGTTCTAAGGCTTTATTTAACAACCGTTTACAATTTATCTCTCACTTGACTTCTATTTGTCCAAAGGAGCCACATTCGCGATGGCCAATTAGGCGTGGGAATTAAGATTGCGGATTGCCGGATGGCCCAGGGACTTGCGGGGGTAGAGAAGGCTGTGGGGAAGCAACCCGCTGCCCTTTACTTGCGTCAGAGAGTAGTCCCGGTGCGCAATTTCCGTGTGAAGCGTTGCAATCAGGAACTTGATCCATATGCCGATGGTTTAGGATTCAGGGATCCTTCGAGTGAGTACATGTTTCCGCCAATATCCGTAAGACGCCACTACGATAATGTTGCATCGCAAACAAACAGGTTGTATTGTATTTTGATATCAGTTTATTAGGAGATGGACTTTGTCCAATGCGCGGGGCATTAGCGAAATTCTTGGCGCCACGGCCTTGGGCTTTACGTCAGAGGAAAAACCAAGTGGGGAAAATTTACAGGCTGTTGCTCGTCGTCATTGCCTTTTGGCTCCCAATTTACTGTATGGCTCAGGATTCTTCGGATCAGAAACCTCAGGCCGAGGAAGCGACGAGCACAACTGGCGCGACTGCCTTTGCCCAGGCGGTAGCAATGCGCTCCAACCTGGGGACGGTCTACAACGAAGGTATCGGTGTTGGTTACAACATTACTGAGCATGTAGGTGGCGATATCGGCGTATCGCTTTACACTGTTCAGAGCCCCTTTTCAATTGTTACGAATCACGATTGGCGCTGGACAACCCTTGCTGGCGACCCGTTCGTCGACCTCCGTTACACGACGAAGTGGCACGGGTTGGAGGCAGTTTCCGTTCTCACTGGAACCATTCCGATTTCGAGTCCCCAACGAGTTTTCACCACCGGACGCTTCGGCGGCGATTGGTATAACCACATCAGCGGAAGTTTTGCCGGGCTGACGCCTTTCTTGAATTTTGGGGCTGCCAACGAGACGATGGACCGGTACATGTTGCCGCGTCCTTATGACATTGCCCGGCCATACCAGGTTTTTGGTTTCAACGCTAACGGTGAGGCGGGGCTGAGCTTCACGGTCTTCAAGCATTACTCTGTAGGCGCTTCTGTGTATGGCATTCTTCCGTTCGGCCGACAAAAGGTATTTAGCAGATTAGTCTCGCCCGATTCCGCGATTGCTGGGGACTCAAATCATAACCGTTACTGGAACAGTGCGTTCGAAACTATCGGTAATTCTGAGATTGCGCGCGACAACGGCTACTCTGGATGGGTGGACGTTGCCAGGGTAAAGAACCTCGTGGTGGAGGCTGGATACACTTACAGTGTTCACTACAAGTGGGGTTCAGCTTACCTGATGTTAAGATTTGACGGAACTTCACTGATTCGATTCCTTACGGCAACCGATTAGGGCTGCAAAGGCTGTAAAGCCTGCTTTGGGTCTTTGGGATTCGAGCGGGTGGAGCCGGCGAACTTTTTCTGAAGTGAAGGGAAAGAAGGATTTGAAAAGGAATACAGTAGTCTGTCTACTGGTGGCAATTCTCTTGGGGTTTGCATCTTGGTCATCGAACGATGCCTTGGTGCGAGCCAAGACTGGTCGTCCCCGCGCTGGACATCGGGACAACAAAGTCTTTTCCTACGCCCGGCTTCCCCTCAGCTTTGAACCTAATAAGGGGCAAGTAAACCAGCAGGTCAGGTACCTGGCTCGAGGGCAGGGATTTACCCTATTTCTTACAAATAACGAAGCCGTACTCAAACTTAGTAAGTTTGGAGGGGTTGACCAAAATCCCGAAACCCCTACTTTGGAGTTAAATCACCCGCCGACGGGAGCTGCCCCATTTGCCCACTTCGCGGCGAACGCGTCCTTTTCCGGTGCGTCCATCGATGCCAGTATGCCTAAAAGTGTCTCGCGGACTTTCCCCCAGAATGGCGATGTCCTTCACCTGAGGCTAATCGGAGCCGATCGGGATGCGAAGATTACGCCAGCGAGTCTGCTTCCCGGTCGAACCAGTTATTTCCTGGGGAATGATCCCCGACATTGGCATACGAAGATCCCCAACTACGCCCGCGTTCGTTACCAGGGAATCTATCCAGGTGTTGGCCTTGATTACTACGGCCGACAGGGACAATTAGAGACTGACTTCATTGTATCTGCGGAGGCTGACGCAGGAGCGATTCGCCTGAGTTTTAAAGGTGCTGAAAACGTACACGTCAACGCCTCGGGGGACTTGGCTCTCAAAATCCGTGGGGGAAATGTCTATCTTCGACGTCCTCGTGCCTACCAGGGTCTTGGAGCTGGTCAAAAGGATGTTCCTGTTCACTATATTCTCCGGGCAGGGAACCAGGTCCAGCCACTCAACAGGGCAGCCGTAGTAGTAGGGCCCGACCGCCTCTTCCATCTCTTTGTGGTAGTGGCCGTCCCAGATCGTCAGTCCGATGAAGCGGTCCTTTTCTTTGCCGGAGCGGTCGTAGAGGGCGTAGAGGAACCAATCCTCATTGCCCGCGCGGTGGGTGCGGAGAGCGGTCACGGTATCGCCGTGGACCGTCTCCCACGGGCCGCACTGCTCGGCGATCACCTGGTTGCGGGTCTTGCCGGTGCTGCTGGTATATCCCATCGGTTCACCTCACATCTTTACTGTGCCTGAATTGTTAACGTATGTCAACAGAAAAATGCAGGAGAAGGCGGGAATTTTCCATATCTGGACTTGTCCGGCTATTGACACGACGCTTTTTATTGCCTAGACTCGCCCTCATGTGACCAAACGGTGACCCGATGATTGTGAGAAAGCCGATAGAGGTCGATATTCGCATCGACGACTCGCGCACTCTGCACCTGTTGGAAGAGATCGAGCTGAGCATCGACGGCCGCGAGGCCGCCGCGGCGATTCTTGGCGAGGACGTCCCGGTTTCTGAGCAGGATATGAAGTATCTTTTGAATCGTCTTGCCGCCTTCCTCAAGGGCGTTCCAGACGAGAGGATCGCAAACATGAGCGCCGCCCATCGTCTGACGATCTTTTCTTTTCTGAATGATCAGGCCCGGAGGTTTCACCCGTGATGCTGAGCGAGGCGGCGGTCAAGAAGCTGCGCGCGAAGCGGCGCCGCTACGCACTCGCCGACGTGCCCGGGCTCATGCTGCACGTGCACCCCTCGGGGCGGAAGAGCTGGGTGTTTCGCCACCATGGCGAGGGCACGCACTCGCTGAAGATCGGCGAGTATCCGGAGCGGTCGCTGGCCTCGGCCAGGCTGCTGGCGCGCAAGCTGCGGGCGAGCTGCAACGTCTCCGACGACCCGGCCTATGAGCTCCGGCGCATTCGCGAGCTGAAGCTGGGCGCCGGCGCCTCGATGCGGGAGTTTGCCTGGAGGTGGGTCCACGAGGTCGCGGTGAAGGCGCGCAAGGATGTGACGCCGGTGCTGCGCATGATCCGCGTCGACGTCGAGCCGGTGCTCGGCCGCCGGCAGCTGCGCTCGATTACCACCGACGACATCCGCCGCGTTGTCTTCGCCAAGCGCGACCGCGGGCACGGGCAGGCGGCCGCGGCCCTGCGCCATCTGCTGAAGCGGATCTTCGACTATGCCGTGGCCTGCGGCGAGGCCAGCGCGAACCCGGTGCTGGCCCTGCCGCGCAAGTTTGTGGCGCCGCGGCGATCGCGGACGCGGTCGCTCTCTGAGACGGAGCTGCGCGCCTTCCTGCAGAAGTGCCGCACAGTGGAGCTGGGCCGGATGGGCTGGGCTCTCGAGTTGCTCCTGCTGACCCTTGCGCGGAAGAGCGAGCTGCGCCTGGCCCGGTGGGAGCATATCGACTTCGCGAAGGCCCTCTGGGAAGTGCCGGCGGAGATCTCGAAGACGGGCATGCCGCATCTTGTTTTTCTCGCGCCGCGGGCCGTCGAGCTGCTGCGCCGGCTTGAGGGTGCGGCCGGCCGCTCGGAGTACGTCCTGCCGAAGCGGGACGCCATCACCGAGCCGATCACGGCGTCTGCGCTCAACAAGGCGGTGGCGCGCACGCAGTGGGGAATCGCACCCTTTGCGCCGCACGA
>JAJYJL010000880.1 GCA_021789565.1 Acidobacteriota bacterium | reverse complement strand
TTCCGATCTAGGAGAGCGGGCGCAAAGTACATCATCCCGGTGGGCGAGCACCACGACGGCTTCCCCATGTACGATTCGCACCTGACGGAGTGGTGCGCCGCCAGGATGGGCCCTCTCCGCGACACCATTGCAGAGTGGGCCCGGGAAGTTCGCAACCAGGGATTGAAACTTGGTATCTCCTCGCACCGGGCGTTTCACTGGTCCTACTATACCTTCGAGGAGGACTTCGACACCGACAATCCGCTTTACGCCGGCCTTTACGGGCCCATCCATGCACCCACGCCGCTGATTAATCAGCAACCCGGCCAACTGGTGCAGACGCCATCCCGGGAATTTATTCGGGACTGGTTCGCGCGCTGTGTGGAGATCGTGGATCTGTACCATCCCGATCTTTTTTATTTCGACTGGGCGGATATCGCACCGGGATTTGAGCCGGAGAGGAAGCAGCTTGCGGCCTATTACTATAATGTGGCTGCGGAGCGTTCGCAGGATGTTGTGCTGACCTACAAGCTTACGGCGTATCCGGAACACGCAGCGGTGCTCAACATTGAACGCGGACTCGCGTCGGGCGTCCGGGAACTGCCCTGGCAAACCGGCACTTCGATCAGTTGGAAATCCTGGGGCTATATTGACGACGACAGCTTCAAATCGGCCAAATTGATCGTGCATGAATTCATCGACATCGTCAGCAAGAACGGGAATCTGTCGCTCAACGTCGGACCCCGGTCAGACGGGACCCTGGCGCCAGAGGCTGAAAAGGTACTGCACAACATCGGCCGCTGGATGGAGGTTAACGGCGAAGCGATTTACGCCACGCGCCCCTGGAAAATTTACGGCGAAGGCCCCACGACACTGGCCAGCGGATCTTTCGGTGAGGAGAAATTGAAGGACCTTGCGTTCACCCCGCAGGACATCCGGTTCACCGCAAAAGGCGATGCGGTTTACGCGATCCTCATGGCATGGCCGGAACACGAAGCAAAGATCAAAGCGCTGGGCAAAAATTCCCGGAACGCTCCTGCCAGGATTTCAAACGTAAGTTTGCTGGGAAGTGGCGCGCAACTCAAATGGCACCAGGAAGCAGACTCGCTCACCGTTCATATGCCCAGCGAGAAGCCATGCGACATTGCCTATGCCTTGAAAATCACGACGTGATGCCCGCGCCCTGATTACTCGCACGCAGTTTTCCCTCTGGCGGGACTGAATCCACCCCACCGCGACACACCCGGTTGGTTCTTCAAACTGGCACATTTCGAAGGCCGGAAGCGTTTCAGTAGTGTAGACTCGGGAGGTTTTCGGGTGGCTATTCCAGTGCTGACGGATTTCAGCGAGGCCAGGTTGAGTGACGCAAAGAGTGTGGATCGAGGGGTTTCACGCTGGTCCGAAGAGGCCTTTCAGACCTTCTTCCTGAATAACTATGCCCGCCTGGCGAGCGTAGTCTTCCGCATTGTTGGCGATTACTCCCGTGCCGAGGAGTTGGCGGACGAAGCTTTTTGGAGGCTGTATCACCAGCCCTGTGGCGGCAACAACTTTAACCCGGGCGGGTGGCTTTACCGGACTGCAACCCGGCTCGCGATTGACAATTTACGAGCCGAGGCCCGCCGTGGCCGCTACGAACATGAAGCCGGACCAGCGCTGATTGCGGGTTCGGGGTCGGACCCCTTGGATGCTGTTCTGGAGGAAGAAAGAAGCGCGCAGGTGCGCAAGGCTCTGACTTTTCTTCGGTCCGGCCAGGCACAGCTTTTGATTTTGCGGGCAAGTGGCTTCTCGTACCAGGAGCTGGCCGAAACTTTGGACGTGAAGGCGGGATCAGTTGGAACCCGGCTTATTCGCGCGGAAGCCGCCTTCCGCAAACACTATTTCAGACTTTACGGGAAATAAGGAGGAGTTATGAAATGCCTTACCGACCAGGCACTGCGCGCCCTGATAGACCAGGAGGCAACGAAGTTTGAAGCAGAAGATGCCGCACAGCATCTCAAGCAATGCCCGAATTGCCACGCCCGGATGGAGTGCATGTCGTGTGAGAGCAACGAAGCAGGAAAAGTTCTGGCATCCCTGGCACCACAAAAGATAATCGAGCCGCCACAGGCATTTGAAAGGTTTCAGGCGCGGCTTGCTTCCGAAGCCGATGTGTCTGCTCGGCGCGGCTTCCTGAGGGGATTCTTCTCGGTCCATCCGCTTCCCGCCTGGGGTGCGTTGACCACCACGGCGCTGATCGTCGTGCTTGTCACGTTTGCTCCGGCGCGAAGCTGGACCCAGCGCGTTCTTTCAATGCTGCGGGTCGAGAAAGTGGCCGTTGTTCCACTGGATCTGAGATTCGATTCCAACAGCGACACACAGGCTCTTATCCGCAAGGTCATCTCTGACGAGGTAACAGTCACGCTCTCTGCCGGCAAGCCGCAGTTTGTTGCAGACGCTTCGCAAGCAACGCAAATGGCGGGCTTCCCTGTACGCACTTTCACCGATATGAAGGAAGTTCCGAAAATTGGGGTGGTTGGGGAGCAGTCTTACATCATGAAGCTGGACCAGAGCCGCCTGCAGGCCATTGTTGACAGCATCGGCAAGTCTGACCTCCAGGTTCCGGGAAGCGTTAGCGGACAGGTGATCGCTGTGCACGTTCCCAAATCCGTTTTTCTCCGCTATGGCAACTGCCCGGACAGGCACAATCGATCAAAGTCTGAAGCGGAGAACGAGAACGTGCCCTCCGCTGGCGCTGGCTGCGTCATGTTTGCCGAGGTCCCAAGTCCGATTGTCAGCGTTCCTCCCGAATTGAATGTGGAGCAGCTCCTGCAGATCGCCCTTCAGGCGGGAGGCATGAGTCCTGAGGAGGCCCGAGCCTTCTGCGCCAAAGTTGACTGGAAAACGACCCTTGTCGTGCCGATACCGAGACGGGCAAGCTCCTACGCTGAAGAGCACGTTGACGGCGTGACGGGGAATTTAATCATGGGCAAGGGACTTCGCGGGCAGCCGCCCGAATATACACTGATCTGGATAAAGAATGGAATTATCTATTCGATTCACGGCTCCGGCGGCGCCGATCAGGCCAGAGCGCTCACAAAAGCTTTGAGCTAATATTTTGATAGCCCACTTTCTTGTGGGATTTGCGGCGCGCGCATCGCCGAATGAGCCACGCAACGGATGGATTCCGCGGGAATGCAACAAGCTTCCTCAAGGGCGAACCTTGCGATCGAAACCCGGATGTTGGGAAAGACCTTTGGTTCGAAGGTTGCCGTCCGCAGCCTTACTCTTGAAGTGTTACGGGGAGAAGTTTTCGGCTTCCTCGGTCCCAACGGAGCAGGCAAGAGCACCTCAATCAAAATGCTGCTGGGGCTGATCACGCCTACTCGTGGTGAAGCTCTCGTTCTCGGTTCTCCTGCAGGGGATGTGTCGGCCCGGCGCAAGATAGGCTTTTTGCCAGAACACTTCCGCTTTTACGAATGGCTGACGGCGGTCGAGCTTCTGGGCGTGCACGGGCGTCTTCACGGGATGTCGGGGCCGAGGCTTCGGGGGCGCATTCCAGACCTGCTGAATGAAGTTGGTCTTTGGCCGCATCGCGAGAAGAGGGTGCGTGATTTCTCCAAGGGCATGATGCAGCGCCTGGGATTGGCGCAGGCCCTCCTCAATGAGCCTGAACTCATCTTTCTTGACGAGCCGACTTCCGGGCTGGACCCAACGGGCCGAAAGCTGGTGCGCGACATCATCAAGTTGCAGCGCGACCGCGGAGCCACGGTCTTCCTGAATTCCCATCTGCTGGGCGAGGTTGAAGTCACGTGCGACCGCGTCGGCTTTATCAAGAACGGAGAGGTGGTTGAGACGCGACGCCTCGGGGCGTTGCTCGAGGGTGAAGTCACGGTGACAGTGCGGACCAGGAACCTTAGCCCCGAAACTCTGGCCGCACTCGCGCAGCGCGTTTCATCTCTTAAAGCTGTCGGAGATGGGCTGACGTTCTGTACGCCAGCGATGGATGCCTTGCCTGATGTCGTGCGTTTTCTTGTGAGCCAGAACGTGGACGTCTATGAGGTCACACCGCAGCGCCTCTCGCTTGAAGATCTCTTCCTTCGAATCGTGGGCGCGGACGGAGGGCTCTGATGGGAACGTGGGTGATGGCCGGTGTGACATTTCGGGAAGCCGCTCGCAAGAAGGTCCTCTGGATGGCGCTTGATGCGGGGGTGATCTTCCTCGCGCTTTTTGCGACAGGCATGCATTTTCAGGCGCGGGGCATTCACCTGCGCAGTGAGGCCCTCCGGCACCAGATCCTCAACACTTCGCTCATGATGGGACTTTACGCTGCGGACCTGC
>JAJYJL010000879.1 GCA_021789565.1 Acidobacteriota bacterium | reverse complement strand
CCGAGCCCCTTGACGTGAGTTGAGTGCGCCAGCACGCCGCCGGGATAATCCTTGAACTTATCCCATTGCGCCAGGAAATAGTCGCGGCAATGGTAGCCAATTTCATCAATAATCGCGCCGTGCGTGTAGCTGACTTCGGTAATGCGCGGCGCGTAAATCACCACTTCGCCACCGTCGGCGACGGCCGGCTCCATCTTGTACATCCCTTTCGCACCGGTCCACAGGTCGTCATAGAGCGTCGGCATTACGGAAAGCACGCGCCTGAAAGGCTTCTCCACATAGATGATATGCTTGCGGGCTGAGAGATCCGAAGCGGCCTTCCAGGCCTCTTGCGCCGAGCCGAAGTACAGTCCCTCAACGCCGTCGTGGGTCACCACCAGCGCAAAGCAGGCCACAGACCGGTCGATAAACCTGACAGCCCGGTCAATGATGGCCCGCACGGGCGTATAGCCGGCCCCGATAATTTTGTAGTTGGTCATCAACGCTCCGACCCAGTGAGTCTGGTTGATGATTTCGGAGCCGCCAATACCCGGGAAAAAGTATTTGTTCCCACCGGAAAAACCCACGACTTCGTGCGGGAAAACGGGCCCGCAGATCATAATCTGGTCGTAGTCAAGAATCAGTTTGTTCAGCCGGACAGGTATTTCTTTGGCCAGTACCCCGCCCGTGATCTCACCGATTTCCTGAGCCGAAATCACGCCAAGAGTCACGAAGTTTTCGGGGACTTCCCAATGGTGATTGAAGATGTTGCTCTTTCCAGCTTTTCCGTCAACCACCTGCCGCCCCACCAGTTTGCTGAGGTGCTCGTCATCCATCATGGGATGCGTGCCAAGCGCCACCAGGTAATCGAGGGCCGCCACGCGTGCAGAAAGTTCCCGCTCAAACAGGTCGAACATCAGCGGCATGGGCATGGTGCGGGTGCCGTCGGGGATGATGACAAGCACGCGCTTTCCGTCAACGTCCAGCGTGCCCAAACCTTCGTGAACGATCCGGCTGATTTCCTCGCTGGTCAGGTGACGATCCGCACATCCCTGTCCAATCACGATTGAAGTCCTCCTTTAAACTAAGACACCCGTAGTTTCACCCGTGGAAATCCGATCCTCCGCCCAGGCTGCCCCTACACACCACTATACGCCGAAAATCCGCCGTCGATCGGCACAATGACACCCGTAACAAACGCGGACGCGGGCGAAAGCAGCCACAGAACCGCTCCGAACAAATCTTCCGGATTGCCAAAGCGAGCCATGGGCGTGTGGTCAATGATCGATTGGCCCCGGGCCGTCAATTCGCCCGACTTCTCATCGGTCAGCAGGAACCTGTTCTGTTGCGTCATAAAAAATCCCGGAGCGATGGCGTTTACGCGAATCTTTGTTGAATACAACTGGGCCAGATGCACGGCCAGCCACTGCGTAAAGTTGCTGACCCCGGCTTTCGCGGCCGAGTAGGCCGGAATACGCGTCAAGGGGCGAAAAGCGTTCATGGAGGAAATGTTGAGAATGGTCCCTTCACCTTTCTCCGCCATAATCTTGCCAAACACCTGGGAAGGCAGCACGGTTCCAATGATGTTAAGATCGAAAACCCATCGCAAAGCGTCCGCCGGCAGGTCGAAAAATTTCAGGTCGGCGCTAGTGGTTGCCTGCGGCTTATTTCCCCCAGCCGCGTTCACCAGGCAATCGACGGCGCCAAACTTTTCCACAACGGCCTCTGAGGCCTTCCGCAGGTCATCTATCTCCAAGACGTTGGTTTTTACCGTCATCACCTGGCTGGCACTCGGCCCCATCTTTTCCAGAATGCCTCTGGCCGGATCAAGATTCAGGTCCAGAATCGCCACGTTGGCCCTGCATCCCACCAGCGCCTGAGCAATCTCACCACCCAGAACTCCGGCCCCTCCGGTGATGACGACCGTTCGCCCTGTAAAATCATACATTTGAGTAAGTTGTTCCAATTCCATCCAGGTATAACCTCCCGTCGGGTTTCCAGCATTCGAAATGCGCAGACTCCTGTTTGTGCGCAGGCTTGTTTTGCGCTCGAGCTCTGCGCCCGCACAATCTCCGTCTAAGTCTGAGCAATGAGGAAGACTAACACTCCCACAAGCGGTGGCGCAAGAGACGCGCCCACCCTTGTTGCCTGGCTTTTTCCCCTGATGGTAGGATGGCACTCTTACAGCTTGTTGCGGAAAGGAACTCATTTGTCATACTACAAAGGGCTCAGTCTCGAGGGGAAACATGCTCTGGTGTTCGGCGGGACCAGCGGGCTCGGCAAAGCGATTGCCGTCGGATTTGCGCAGGCAGGCGCCAACGTGGTCCCGGTAGGCCGGCGAGCTGAAGAAGTCCAGAGGACCGCCTGGGAAATCAAGGCGGCCGGAAGAAAAACCTTTGAGATGACAGGAGATGTGACCGACCGGACCCGGATCCAGGCCGTGATTGACCGGATGCTGGATGAAATGGGACGTATCGACATCCTGGTCAACTCTGCAGGAATGACGAAGCGGGTTCCGTCGCTTGAGGTCGAAGACAGTTTATGGAATCAGATTATGGAGACCAACCTGAAGGGCGCCTGGAACACGTGCCAGATGGTTGGCCGGGTCATGAAGGAGCAAGAATACGGGCGAATCATTAACATCGCCTCCATCGCCTCCTTCGTCAGCGCACATGAGGTCGCGCCTTACGCTGCCAGCAAGGGCGGAGTGATCCAAATCACGCGCTGCCTGGCGGCGGAATGGGCCCCGCACAATATCACCGTCAACGCCATTGCTCCAGGCGTCTTTGAAACCGATCTCAACCGGGAAATCATCAATCGCCCCGCCAGAAAAGCGTCGATCTTTTCCCACACTCCCATGAAGCGCTTCGGCCAGGTGGAAGAAATTAAGGGCGCGGCCATCTTTCTTGCCTCAGACAGCGCAAGCTTCGTCACCGGAGCGTCGATTCCAGTGGATGGTGGATTTCTCGCTCAGGGTATCGGGGAGTAAACCTGAAACCGCGGCCGGAGAAAGTGATCCGGCTCAATACTGCCACCTGGTGCCAAACCGCACTTCATTCCCGCGAAGCGGACCCAGAATCTGTGCCGTGTTGTAATGCGTGTATCCGAAGATCAGTGTCAGGTGCCGGCTAACCCGGACGGAAAGGTTAGGGCTGACGTTCCAGGCTCGGGTGACTGCCCCTCCGTGGCCCGTCTGCTGGATACCTATGCCGCCGCTCAGGTCGTAGCCTAGCGGACCCCAGAGTGTCCCGTATATGCGCGGAACAAATTCGTGCCGCTGGTAAAAGCTGGGATTAAAGAAGCCCAGGAAAACATTTTGCGCCTGGCCTGCAAAACCGTAGATGAAGCCTTCATAACCAAGGTCCAGTGAAAATCCGGGGGAATGAAATACCTGCCCGCCAAAGATGATGGATCCCCCGCGGCCCTGGTCATGGTCAGACTGAACCAGGCTCTGAGAGACTCCATTCACAACGTAGGTATGAAAGTAATCCTCGGAAGAGTAGCGCCCATACCAATAGGCCAGATGAATTTCTGCCCGGGAGCTAAAAAAGTAATTGAGGCGGCCCCGCAAGCGGTCCTGAATGACACCGAGGCGTGTGGAAACCGGAGTATACGTAATGGCTGATTTTGTTGCATCCAGGTCCAGGGAAAGCTTCTTGCTCAACCGTAGGCTAATGCCCGCGACCCCCACGGGGCGCTCAGCCGCCCCTTTCACTAAACCACTCTGGCCGGGAATTGACACCATGTCGCCTGGACCGAAATGAACGAACCCTGCTCCACCTCGCACCGTCAGCCAGCGGCCGAAGCGCGTGGATTGCCGGTAAAGAAAGTTATAGGGGGTCGTAGCCCCGGTAATTCCCGTCGGGATTTGATTGCCAAAGCTGTCACGTGCGGGTCCCGGCGGGCTGTCGGCCGGGGCCGACGTAAAACTGATATAGGAGTTCGTTTGGGGAAGCAGGTTAAGGCCAATCGTGGTGCCATAAGTGTACATTCGGAGATCTTCGTTGGCCAGTCCGGCGCGTCCGTTCACCTGGCTGGGGGGTCCGATTTCACGGGCGTAAGCCACCGTCGTACTGAGGGTCACGTGCGATTCAGAAAGCACCTGGCTTCGCAGAGAAGCCACCTGAGCATCACCCGGACTGAGTTTTTCCGCCTGACTGAGAAGGTGCAGGGTCTTGCGGCGGTGGTGCTGCGCGTGCTCGATGCTGGCCAGGAGGAAGATCGAAGAAAAGTCATTCGGGCGTTTCTCCAACGCTTCCGTTGCCGCCGTATGGGCCTCGGACAGCTTTCCCTGATAAAAAGAGAGCCGGGCCTTGCCCAAAAGGGCTGGCGG
>JAJYJL010000878.1 GCA_021789565.1 Acidobacteriota bacterium | reverse complement strand
CAGGCCCACCCCGAAAATGGTGTGCACCCGCTGCGCGACGACCGAACCCTGATATGCGCTATCGAGCTCGCACTCAAGGGCCTTCAAGTGGGCGTCGATTTCCCCGATATGTGCGGGTATCAGCGCGACTTGGTGCTGTAGGGAAGGGGTCACTTCCGGAAGGTCTTCCTGGTTGATCCGCTTAATCAGGGCTTGGAACCCGCCTGTGCCAGCACGCCTGATCACGCCACGCTCGCCCAGCAGCCCGCGAATCTGGTTGATACAGCGTCTTTACCTGAGCGGGTCGAATCCGGGGGTTCCGGTACACCGCGTAAAGGGTATCGGCATCGTTGCCATCATTCTTGTTGCCGACACGGCGTTGGGCCACGAACTGTGGCGGCACGAGCGGCGCTGCGCGCGACGTCTCAGGCACGGATACCGCTTTGCCTGTCTGCAACCATTTCCCGGCTTTGCGGCCAGAGTACCGGCCATATGCGCAAGACAAACAACAGCAGCGCAAGCAAGGCGGAAGCCGCCCCCGCGAGCGCAAGCCAGCGCAGCCCGGATGCAGATCCGGCGACCATCGCCAATACTCCGGCAATCGCCATTCCGAGCTGCCACCAGACCATCGCACCCGTGCGGATCGGGTTACTGGTGAATCGCGGAAGCATGTGTTCGGCAAGGGCATAGACAAGAAACGTCAGGAAACCGAGGGTAAATAGGTGCAGAGGCGCAACGCGCGCGAAGCCACTCAGGAATAATAAGCCATTGAACGCCAGAAAGCCGCCTGCAGCGATAAGGTACAGCATGGAAGAATACACTGCCCCCCGTCCGCTCAACGACATGCCGAGCCCGACGTGGCGCATGCGCGAGACCGTCTTGGGCGGCACCGCCGCAACAATATCCAGCGCCTGTCGCTTATTCAGGAAGCCGACCGCCACCAGCTTGTCATCGACCACAAGAGCCGGGATCGCCTTTAAATGTAACCGGTTGACGAGTTCTCTTTCTTCCGGCTGCGCCAGGTGCGCCACGCTGAACTCGAAGTCGCGTTCCTCCGACACCTCGCGCCACACCATCTCCGCCTGACGACAGGACGCACACCAATCCGAAACCAGCAATTGAACCTTCATGCGAATCCTCCGCCCGCGGCTGTCGAGCACGCCAGCCTTGGCAGCGCATCCATTGATGCCTCGTATCGATCCATCCACTTGTGCAATGCCTCCACGGTGGCCGGGATCCGATTTGTGCCGCATCTGGGTATTGCGCCCGAGGCTCGCGGGCGCACTTTCCTGCAGCGCATTCCGCCTGGGGGAGTACGGATGAACAGGTGATTGGAATGAACTAAAGAAGAACTGTCGAACGACGCAAAAAACAACCCTGCTCCTCACCCCAGCCTGCGTGCGCATGCCGAGCTCCTCCGTGCGGATCCTTCAACTGATTGTTATCGGAGTCCGGAGGCCTTCTTGATCGAAATCGGCCGTGACCGGGTATTCCGGTTTCTGATCGCGGGGCCGACCTTATAGGTCTGTATTAACTTTATGCCGCGACCGCTCCTCTTCCTGACAGCACCGTACGCTGGGAGTTTAGAATAAGTCAAGATCTGAATGCGGCAAGACAATCCATAAAAGGCACACTATTTAAAGGACATTATTTCGGTGCCGGATGAGGAATTACTCACAAGCAATTGAAGTCTCGGGTCATCTAAAACCGCGCAAAGCCGCCTGAGTCCGATGGCATCTTGCGACCCGTGAATGTTAAGGAAGCCGTGTCCATTCCCAGGGGCGATACTCATACAAGCAAGTAATTTAGATAATTAGTGAAGGTCAGTTCAATCACGACCATAGCGGGTCGAGGTGTCGTGTGCGGGCATCCGGCTGTTTCGGGTTGCTTAGTACTGTAGCCCGTAAGTTCGGTGACGTATTTGTCAGGCTGCCTTGGGGAAGATTTTTTCATGCATTTGGACCTTGGAGAGCAGCGTCTTCAAGTCCTCGCAAGTGAATTTCCACTGGAAAGGGTGAGCAACGGCACCGTAGTGATCCTGGAAGCGCAACAGGCGATCCTTGAGTTCAGCCAGGGAGCGAAAGTTGTTGGGCGTGAGCGCCTTGCGCTGAACGATCGAGAAGTACACCTCGACCTGATTGAGCGAACTGGCGTGCATGGGCGTATGCACGGGGATGGTCGTGGGCCAGCGTCGCTGCAAGCGCCTGATGCAGACTTCTCTGCGGTGCGAGAAGCCGTTGTCCATGATCCAAAACACCCGTGAAGCCGATCCGGTGTTCCCGCGACATGATCAGGAACTCCTGCGGATCTGCGAACCTGGAGGCCAGATCCGTCATCTGTCCAGCCTCACCGATATGGTTGTCAGTGCCGGGGGTGCCGACAGGGTGACGAAGGAATCCTTCCTTCCCCGGGGGTTTGCTCGGGCACTCCTGAACGATTGACCTGACTTTGTTGCGCGATGCGCAACATGCTATAATTTGATTATGATTCTATCGTTCCGGCACAAGGGGCTCAGGAAGTTCTTTGAGTCGGGTAGTGCGGCGGGAATCCAACCCGGTCATGCTAGGCGCCTTCGCATGCTGTTGGCTGCTTTGGATACTTCCTGCACGATCGAAGACATAAACATCCCGGGATTTCGTCTTCACCCCTTGAAAGGCTCTGAACGCGGCCGCTGGTCCGTGTGGGTCAATGGGAACTGGCGATTGACCTTCGAATTCAAGGGTGGAAACGCTTACGTTCTGGGCTATGAGGACTATCACTGATGGCTATGCATAACCCTCCCCATCCCGGTGAATTCATTGTGGACGTTTATCTCAAGCCTAACCAACTCAGCGGCCGGGAGCTCGCAGTCAAGCTCGGTGTGGCGGCGTCCACGCTCAATCGCATCCTGAAGGGTACGAGCGGCATCAGCCCGGAGATGGCGCTGCGCCTTTCGAAGGCGCTCGGACGTTCACCCGAAAGCTGGCTTGCCATGCAGTACGCCTATGATCTTTGGCAGGCCAAGCGGCACGTCAATCTGGCCAAGGTCAGCAAAGTGCGGCTCACGGCAGCGTGATCCGGTGGATACCAATAATGGCGGCCGCCTCCGCGACGGTGTAGATCCGTCGGCTAGGTGGTCCACCCGGAGTGTCGATGGTATTCATACATAACGCTCTGCGTTCCATTCACTATCAATTGTGGCGGAGCGCAATGGCGAAACAGGCTAGAATACTGGCCAAGATCCTTGCCAATTCGAGGTTTTTGGACCGCGGAGGGCATGAGGAAGCGCTTCCGATCTGCGGATCAGAAGCGCTCGGTGCGTAGCGGAGCAGAACTTCGCCGCAGTTTGTCGGAAGAGTGGGCTGGGTGCGTCGGGGGTGAGCGCAACTCCGACTGGGTGCCGGTCTGACGTCGTAAATTTTTGGTCCACTTGGCCCAAGTTTTTGGCTAAAACGGGCTAATCAGGCCTAACACAAACTAACCATATTCAACAATAAAATCATACTGTTATGGCGAACTTTCATGAAAAGGGGCAGACGCCAAAAGTGCCCTGATGCACTTCGTAATCAGTAGATCCGCAGTTCGAGTCTGCGCACCGGAACCATTAGCAATCAACGGGTTATCGCCGAATCTACCTCGGCTTCTTGCCACAGTTCAACTATGGCAGGAGACCAATGACCACCTTCCGCAAGCGACAAAGTCCGCAAGGCCGGACTGCCCGGCTCGAGAATGTACTGATCCGCGCTTAGATCGGGGCGCGCGGTGCCTGACGCCACTTCTCGCAGCAACTAAAAGTGAGGGGATCCAAGGGTGGAATACGCCGTAGGGTTCATTGAACCGCTCAGGCGCCTACCGTTTGAAGCAATGAGACCAGCATGCGTTCGGCCTGGGCCTGATAGCCGCCGCCGAACAAATTAAGATGGTTGAGGATGTGATATAAATTATAGAGGTTCTTGCGTATCCGGTAGCCGCTGTCGAGCGGCAGCCGCTCCCGATAGGACTCCTGAAATTCCGCAGGAAACCCACCGAACAATTCTGTCATTGCTAAATCCGTTTCTCGATCACCAAAATAGACGGCAGGGTCGAAAATGACTGGTTCCCCGTTCCTGTCGGCCGCGTAGTTTCCTCCCCAGAGGTCTCCGTGCAGTAGCGAGGGTTGCGGCTGATGACCATCCAGCAGGGCGGGCAGAACGGCGAGTACGCGCTCGCCATCGCGCTGCAGAGAGCCTCGGTACCCCTTACGCGCTGCAAGGTCCAGCTGGAAACGCAGGCGCTGCCGGCCCCAGAAGTCGCTCCAGTGTGCCGATGGCGTGTTGATCTGCGGGGTGGTTCCGATCGTGTTGTTGCGGTGCCAG
>JAJYJL010000877.1 GCA_021789565.1 Acidobacteriota bacterium | reverse complement strand
CAACTCAACCACCTGCGTGGTTTGCTGGAGGAGAAAAAGATCACCATCGAGCTGACGCAGAAAGCGCGCGACCTGCTGTTCGAGCAGGGCTACGATCCGCAGTTCGGCGCGCGGCCGCTGAAGCGCGCTATCCAGCGCCTCATCCAGGACCCGCTTGCGCTCAAAATCCTGGAAGGCGAAGTGAAGCCCGGCGAAACGGTGGAAGTGGACGCTGAAGCGAAAAAAGGCGAGATGATCTTCAAGCCCGCCAAAGCTAAAGCTGCGCGGAGATGAGGATGCTTTATTGCAGCGGTGGCCCACTTCGGTGGGACCGCCGCGCTTTGACCCTTTCGGCAAAGCGGATGTTTTTCTGGCCGTGAAACCTATCTGTCAGTCAACCCGACTTTACTTTCAGCGATACGGGGTTCAACATGGGGAAGCCCGCTGAAGGCTGAACCATGAAGCGGTTTCTCTGGCTATCGTTTCTTCTGCTCTGTTCCGGACGGCTTGCTGCGGGACAGGGCGGCGCAATGAAACACGGCAATCGAAGCTGCAGCGGGCTTCCTCTGCTAGTGTAGTGCGGCGTAATTAATATAACGTATTGGCGATTCGCGCAGCTCATAGAATTTGGAGGACGGGATGCGAATTGCCCCAGCGATCATATTGAGTGCCGAACAGCGAAAACAACTTGAAGCCTGGGCGCGAAGTCGCCGCGCACCGCTTCGTTTGGCGGAGCGAGCGCGGGTTGGCGGGCATCGAGAAGGACGCTCCCCGACCGGGACGCAAGCTCCACATTTCGGCCGCGCGGGTGGAGGAGATCGTACGGAAGACCACGCAAGACGCTCCTCCCCAGGCCACGCAGTGGAGCACCCGCGCGATGGCTCGCGCCGCGGGCGTGAGCGAGGCCACGGTGCGACGCATCTGGCGTGCCCACGGTCTGAAGCCGCAGCGAACAAAGACGTTCAGGCTCCGCAACGACCCGCGTTTGCCGAGAAGCTGCAGGAAATCGTGGGCCTTTACTTGAATCCTCCGGCGCACGCTTTGGTGCTCTCGGTGGACGAAAAGAGCCAGATTCAGGCTCTGGACCGCACGCAACCCGGCCTTCCATTGAAGCCGGGACGCTGGGCCACAATGACACACGACTACAAGCGCAACGGGACGACCACACTGTTTGCGGCGCTCAACACGCTGAACGGACGAGTGGTCGGCACCTACATGTCGCGTCATACCCATCGCGAATGGCTGAAGTTCCTCCAACTGCTGGATGAGAAAACACCCGTCCACAAGCCCTTGCATGTGATCGCCGATAATTACGGGACGCACAAGCACCCTGCCGTGATCCGCTGGCTCAAGCGTCATCCCCGCTTTCACCTGCACTTTACGCCCACCGGCGCCTCCTGGCTCAACATGATCGAGCGCTTCTTTCGCGACCTCAGCAGCCAGCGGATTCGCCGCGGCAGCTTCGCCAGCGTGCACGAACTGACCGCCGCCATCGAAAACTGTATCACCCAGCATAATTACAAACCGAAGCCTTTCATCTGGACAGCCAAAGCCTCCGACATTCTGGAGAAAGTCAAGCGCCCCAGAGCGACGCTGAATAAGTTATGACCCGTATGACGCACTACACTAGATCTATGACAGGCAACATGCCATGCCTCTCCGGCAAGGGGCTATCTCAACACTCCCAAGCTGAATAGGCGCTCTGGAGTTCCGGGGCCGGCGTTAGGGACGCCAAGGGTCATTTCGGCCTGCTTGCCTTCCGGCCACTCCTCTGCATTTAAGTGAGCAAAGGCAGTCGGACCTTGGCGATCGCTGCAGTCCGCTGCAGCGATTGCACATTTTTGAAGGTTGTGGCTTTCGGTGTCACCGTGGTTTCACTAATCATGATGTCTTCGGGACAGAACGCCATTAGAGACCACCGGAAAACCTCTGGTATCTGATTCCCTGCGTTTCGGCCACCAAAGTCCAGACCTGATCCACGACGATTTCAACCAATGAATGGAATGGCAGAAACGTTGCTTGGCACTTATTGTGAGGACATGTGAGCTGCTCCCCAGGAAGTAGACCAGTTGAAATGTGAGTTTTCTGGATATAGCACTCGGAAGGACAATTCACGATGCGGAAGAGTCGATTCAGGGAGGAGCAGATCATCGGTGTGTTGAAAGAAGTCTCAAAACAGGGTGTCATACACCCCTGCCGTAGGCGTTCTCGTAAGTTGCTGAATTCACACACCCGGATTCTAACAATTTCAGGGGTCACAAAGGTGTTGTTTTTGGAAAGCGTGTGTTGGTCAAGAATCCACGTTGTCGTCGGACCTACATCGCTATCTGAGGACCTGGGCCAGTTCGAAGACCAATCGCGTATTTCCGCCGTCATCTCCATTCAGCGGGGGCGGGTAAATGAGTCGAGCGGGGGAAGTGTGTCCCCGCTACGAAAGTGATTTTCAAAATATTCCAGCCGCTTCTTCACCGTCCACCAGTAGTCTAGCTCTCCGTCGAATCTTGCCATTATTCGCCGAAGTCGGTACGGCGTATATTCGTCCAGCCATGCGGCACAATAAGGTTCCTGCAGGCCACCGATAGTATCCAGCAGGTCAGCAATGCGGCTATGGTCATGGCTATAGATTTCTCCAGAGTAAAACGAAAGGTCGCTAGGCTTGGGAGACTTACCAAGCTGCTGCCAGAACCCGCTTATCTGGTCCGCGTAAAGAAACTTCATGGTTGCATAGTCGGCCAAACGAGCTTCGAGAAGAAGTTCCGGGAGCGCAAGGTGATTGACATGTTCCTGAAGGGCCATGCCCAAATACATCTGTGCATCCTCTGCGGCCAGTCGCGCTGCATGGATATCTTTCAGGTGAGCGTGTATTCGAGAGAGTCGGTTCGAGGCAAAGGGGTCGTCCCAAAGCTGGGGGCCAGTTTCTTCCCCGATGGCGTCCGCAAGGCGAGCCTCTGCTTCAGAAAGACTTTGCAGTCCTGAAGAAACTTCCTTGGCGATGGAAGCTGGATATACAAGTTCTGCATAATCTGAAAAAAATTGTGATCGACCTACGGGGATGGTTTGCCATGACGCGATCGCGCCATATGCTATTCCTGGCAGCGCAGGTCGCATCAACACCATGACATCATCTGTCCAAACTGTGTTGATGATGCCCAAGACCCCGTGTCCGCGGCCTGCGGACAGAAAGTTATCGATGTTATCAAATGACATTTCGAAGTCGGGTAAAATCTGGTCCCAGATGCTTACGCCGCTGGCAATAAATTTAGGTATAGGAAGTTCGGCAAAAGGTTTCCAGTAAGGCTCATACACCGTATGGTCGTAACCCCAGGGCACGACGATAGTCCCTGGTGGTATTTGTGAGATCAGCGCAGGGTATTTCGCGAACATGTCGCTCCACACCATTACCGTCTTCCCGTGGCTCCGAACCAAGTTTGAAACCTTAAGGAACAAATTCATGTAGAGCTTGTCCGGATTTGATGCAAGCTTCTTTGTCTCACCTGTCTCATCGAACCCAATGTGGAAAAAAGAGCTTGGAAACAGTTGCGAGAACTGGTCGATCCAATCGGTCAGTACTGAGACAGCCCTGGAGTCGTCGGGATTAAAATCCCTGCCGTAACGGATGAACCCGAGGTCCGAGTATCGCTCGACGCGAAAGAGGTCGTGCTGATGGCCGTAAAGCTCCAGGCACGGGACCACGTCAATGTGGCGCTGGCGGGCGTAGGCAATGATCGTGCGAACATCTTCCTGGCTAAACCGGCCTTCCGGGTTTAACAGGGGAAAACCTTTCAGCTCGATGCTGTCTTCGCTGTAAAAGTAATACTGGTTGGCCTTCCAGCGCGCCATAAAATCCAGTTGCCGCTCCACTTCCTGCACCGTGGGCAGCGGCCCATGGCTCATGTCCACCATCGTCCCCCGGTAAGCCAGGCTCGGCCAGTCCCGGATGGTTACTTCGGGAAGGGACGCCTGCTCACCTTCACCCTCAACCAACTGCCGCAGCGTTTCGGCGCCGTAGAAAATTCCCGCCGAGGAGCGCGCGTGAATCGTCACCCCATTGGGTGTAACTTTCAGCTCATACGACTCGCGGGAATCCGGGCCTGGCTTTTCACCCGGCATGGGCAGAGCCTCGACTGCTCCAGTCCGGTCCAACACGATGGCCGGTCCGCTCCCTTTGCTTTCGCGGACAGGAATCACAACTCCAGCACGCGAGCCCAGCCACTGCGCGAGTTGATCGGCGGCAAAGCGGTCTTCCGGGGCTGGTGCCGAAGCAAACTCAATCCCGAGACCCCGCACCGCCAGATGCCCTGTCCCATAGGTGATCTGCTGCGGCCGCGGCAGCAAAGGGTTATGTGAAGCA
>JAJYJL010000876.1 GCA_021789565.1 Acidobacteriota bacterium | reverse complement strand
TCCTGGGGGGTGGAATCTGTCATTTCAAATGGATGCGCGGCGCTCAGACGCCATGCTTCTTTGCATAGTGCCGAAACGACCGATAGGACATGTGCAGCACATCCGCGGCGCGCCTGCGCACACCTCCGGCCATGCGCAAGGCTTCCACAAGGTACCGCTTTTCGACCTGTGCAATCTGAGATTCAAAATCCACTCCTCCTTTTGGAATCTCCAGAAGCCGCTCCGCCGCTGATCCTATTCCGTGTATGGCTCCGGGAAGATCTTCGAGCCCCACCAGGCCGTCGCGCCCACTGCTCACCGCCACAGCGTGCTCGATGGCGTTTTCCAGTTCCCGGACGTTGCCAGGCCAGGTGTAATGCGTCAGAGCAGAAAGAGCTGCGAGTTCAAAGTCTTGCACCGGCTTTCCCATTTCCAATGAGTATTTCTTCAGGAAATGGCGCGCAAGCGGTTCGATGTCCTCTTTGCGCTCACGCAGGGGCGGAACGTGAATCGGAATAACGCTCACCCGATAATAGAAATCCTCCCGGAACTGGTTCTCAGCTACCATCGTTTTGAGGTCCCGGTTCGTCGAGGCGATCAAGCGGACGTCAACCGGAATATCCTGCGTCCCTCCCAGCGGCCGCACGACCCGCTCCTGGAGAACACGAAGCAGTTTGACCTGCATGGCGGGGCTTGTTTCGCCGATTTCGTCGAGAAACAACGTTCCCCCATCGGCGGATGCAATAATTCCCTTCCGGTTCGTATCGGCCCCAGTGAAAGCGCCCTTGAGATATCCGAACAGCTCACTTTCCAGCAAGGTCTCAGGAAAAGCCGCGCAGTTAATCGAGACAAAAGCTTTTTCTCGGCGCTGGCTGGCCTCATGAAGGGCACGCGCGACCAGTTCCTTTCCAGTCCCGCTCTCGCCCGTGATCAACACCGTGCTGTTGGTGGGGGCCACACTGCGAACCATTTCCAATATGGCGGCAATCCCTGCGCTGTGGCCGACGATATTCTCCTGGGCGAAGATACGCAACAGTTCCCTTCTCAGCCGCGCGTTCTCTTCGTGCAGGGCCATGTCTTCGATGGCCCGCTCAACAACCAGCTTGATCTCCTCCACCAGCTTATCGGTCTTGATCACATAACGATAGGCACCCAGGTTCAGAGCCTGAATCGCGGTGGGCATGGTAGGAACTGCCGTAATCAGAATGAAAGCAGCAGGGCTGTGCGTGGCACGCGCGTGGTGCAGCAGGTCGATTCCGGTCAAATCGGGCATGCGGATGTCAGCGATAATTACGTCATATACTTGCGACTCGATCTTTTTCTTGGCAAGCTGGCCGCTGGTGACGGTCTCCACAACGTGACCGGACTTCCGGAAAGCAATTTCCAGAACCTGGCAAATTGATTTTTCATCATCGACAACCAGCAATCTTGCCATGTCATTCTTCCTGCTAAAGACTGCCTGTCTGCGCGCCGGCCTTTTCGGAGACAGCCCTCTGTTTATCATAAGGCATTGAATCCCAGTCGGGAGACCGAGGGCCGTCGTGGTGTTGCCTTTCAAGCCTGCCAGGAAAGGTTTTCCCTTGAACCACCTTTTCCGCACCGTGAACAGCTTGCGGTTACAAGGCATTCACGCATTAGGGAGAAGCTTTACAAACTGTGGCTGCCCGCGTGAATTCCTGCGTTTTCAATTTTCTCCACCGGATGCTTTCGGGGCAACTCGATGATGAACTCGGTGCCGCGGCCGGGGGCAGAGTCCACCTGAATGTGGCCGCCATGCCCCTGCACAATCTGATAAACAATTGCAAGGCCCAGCCCGGTTCCGTGCGTAAAAGCCGGTTGAAAAGGTTCAAAAAGCTTCTCAAGCTGGGACAACTCCATCCCCATGCCAGTGTCACAAAAGACAATCTGCATGCTGTCGAGCTGATCGGCGCTAAGCTCCGCAGTGAGGGTGCCCCCGTTCTCCATGGCTTTCAGTGCGTTGTCACAGATGTTCCAGAAAACCTGGCGGAGCTTGTCGGCGTCTGCCATGATCATGACGGGGTGCGGGGGCACTTTTCGTTCAATACGCACGCCCCGGGGAAAGTCCGGCCGGTGCTGGAGCAGGATCAATGTCTCCTCGATCAAAACCACAACGTCAACCTCTTGAAATTCAAAGCGCTGCTCGCGTGAATAGAGCAGAAAGTCCGAAACCAGCTTGTTCAACCGCTCCGATTCCCGGCTGACGATAGCGATGAGCTTGCGCTCGTCATCATCCATGTCACCCATAGTCGCCAGAACTCTTGCCGAACCGGAAATTGAAGCCAAAGGGTTGCGGATTTCGTGCGCGATGCCGGCGGCCAGCCGTCCAAGTGTCGCCATGCGCTCTCGAAGCCGGAATTGGGCCTCCAGCCGCTTCTGGACGGTCAGATCCTGCACGCTATAAATGTATCCCGCCGCCCCACTTTCAGGAATGACCAGGAGTGAAACTGAAGCGCCAAAGATGCGCCTTCCGCCCGAAGGGTGGCGGAATTCGATCTCTTGCCGCCCATGGGTAGATACCAGCTTGCGAAATTCCTCGGAGCTGGGCCCGAAGCCACCCAATATGTTGTCAATGAGTTCGCCAATCGCGGAATTCCGCTTCCATCCGAGAATGTCCGCGCCCGCAGGGTTGATCTCCGTCACAATGCCGTCCAGGTCCGTCGTAACCAGACCGTCGCGCATACTGTGGATGACGTTCTCATTAATTGCTTGAAGGCTTGCCACCTGTCCCCGCTTATCGCGAAGCTCAGCGCCGGTCTTCCGCAAGGATTCCGCAAGGAAGCCGGCAAGGTATGCAACCGCAAAAAAGCCGAACAGGCTGGCAAAAATCTTTACCTGGAGAGTCCCCAGATCCACCGGCGTGCCCGAGGAACTTGACAAACTGGCAAGCAATGGGTACCGCGCAGCAAAGGCAGGATAGAGCACCGGAAGGTGGGCAAGTTCCAGCAAGCCTCCCATCAGGATAAAGCTCACGCCCGCTACCATAAAAACGCGCGCTCGCGGCAGCAGGACGCTGGCCAGAATAATGGCCACGAGGTAGAGAGAAAAATAGTTGCTCTCCACGTCGCCCGTTACGTGGACGATAGCCGTAATGATAAAGAGGTCCGCGAACAACTGCAGATGGGCCTGTAAGGAGTAATCCAGGCTGATCTGATTGTGGATCAGGAAAAACAGGTTCAGGATGTACCAGAGGATGACAAACCCACCCAGGTATTCAATGGAATGCGCGCCACTGGCACTGGGCGAAATCTGCTCGATGGCATAATCGATGGCGAAAACAAAGGTGATGATGACAAACCGGATCTTAATGACCCATGGAAGCCAACTTTGGAGTTCGCCGGTAAATTTCATAGGGGAACTGGAAAATATTATAGAGATTGAGTTCCTCTTGGACAATAACTCATGCTGCACAGAGACTCAACCTCCCTCGTAGACCTGTCCCCTGTGAAAGCCCCCGTCTCCTCAGCGTTTCTAGCTTCCGGGGCCTTCAAAACTTACCTCGCCAGTTTGCCAATCAGAGAGAACAACGGCATGTACATCGAAATCACGACTCCGCCGACAACAATTCCCAGGAAAAGAATGATCATCGGTTCGAGCGCCGTCAAAAGATCACCGACCGCTGCATCCACTTCGTCTTCATAAAAATCGGCCACTTTTTGGAGCATGGCATCGAGTGACCCAGTGTGTTCACCCACGCCAATCATCTGGACCACCATGTTGGGAAAAACTCCGGTCTCACGCAGCGGATCAACGATGGTCCGGCCGGATTCGATGCCCTTGCGAACCTGACTGATGGCTTTTTCAACCACTGCATTTCCAGAGGTGCGGGCGGTGATGTCCATTGCCTCGAGCATGGGCACGCCGCTGGTAATCAGCGTCCCGAGCGTCCTCGAAAACCTGGCCACAGCAATCTTGCGCATCAGCGGACCCAGAACCGGGATCTTCAGGATAAGCGTGTCGATGAGCATCCGCCCGGAGGGGGTGGTGTAATACCACCTGATGCCCACGCCCAGCAGTATCACCAGAACCAGCAGGATAGGACCAAAGCTTGCCACGAAGTGGCTGAGCGCGATGACAATCCGCGTAGGAAGAGGCAGGGCGACGCCCAACCCGGCAAAAAGCGTGGTGAATATGGGCACCACCTTCCACAACAGCAGCGCCACCACGCCGGTGGCAATCACCACAACGGCCACGGGATAGATCATCGCCGATTGAACGGATCGCTTCAGCTTCACCGCCTTCTCAATATAGGTGGACAGGCGCTGAAGAATGGTGTCCAGGATCCCGCCGCTCTCCCCGGCTTCCACCATGTTGGTGTATAAATCATCAAAAGCC
>JAJYJL010000875.1 GCA_021789565.1 Acidobacteriota bacterium | reverse complement strand
GGAGGATGATGGCGATCCTGAATCGCGGTTTCGCGCAGCTAAGATCAAGAAAGGCACGACCTGTTCAAGTCGAAAACACGCCAGTCCGTGCCGTCGCCATGTACAAGGAGGTCTCACAGGATGAGACCGAAGCGGCCGGACCTTCACGGCCCGATTCCGGTTGGTATGTCCAGATCGGTGGCCGATTCCGGACTGCAGTACGTGTGCGAAGAGCCCTTAAAAGCGCCCGCCATACGGCTCCTGAAGCGTTGAAGGATGCCAACTCCCTCGTTGTGCGGCTTGGCAGGGCCAATTACTTGGCAAGATTTGCTGACCTCGATGAGTCCACCGCGCTTGACACATGCCGCCAACTCAGGCGCAGGAAGTTCACGTGCAGCGCCTACCGGATCCGCGGGTCCGGCCTAGTGTACGCCTCAGCCGCCGAGCAACGCGAAGGGGGCGATTGAGCCTGCATATATCTCCGCAAGTGTTCGTTCACGCTTAGATTATGCACCACAAGCCCTCGGAAACAACATTGCTCCAGTCGATAAAATCAATAACAAGGTTGAAGTATTAGCTATACCTAACTGATTTGGATTAACTTATAACATTGATAGTTGACCGATGATCGGACTAATGGCGCGTGTTTGAAAACACCCAGGAGGGTGTCCACATTGCAAGGGAAGCCCAGTCCGGGACGAAGGAGACGCCTTGCTTTGGCCTGTTTTCGGCTATCCAGTAAGTCTGATAAGGTATGTTATGTTAACTAATGGGTAGATTGGTTCGTGCCGGCTTGGAAAGCTCTTCACAAAGGTTCCCTCGCTTCAATTTCCCCCATGACGACGGCGTCGAACACCTACTTGCGAGAATCCGGCATCGGGTTAGCAAGGCCCTTATTGTTTCCTCAACTTGGCCGTTCGCTGAAGGCTACTTAGATGTGTCAGTGGTGAATCGCAACCTTCAGCGGTCGGCGTGCGATGTGGCAAATAGCGGGACAATCCAGTTATTTCTTGCCGTCCCAGGTTCCCTGCTTTTCGTTGTCGCGGAACCATTCGCCGCTGAGCTTGCCATCGGCGTACGTTGCTGTCAGCGAGTAGTCTGTGTCACCGGTATTGATGTCAATTTTCAGATGATTGTCCTGGAAGCTCACAGAAGTAAAGTCTGCATCGCCCTGCGGAGCGGATACGGACCCGGTCAATCCTTCTGAGGATTGCTCAAAGGTGAGAGTGAACCCAATATCTCCATTTTGGGGGTCGTGCGCGCTGCAATTCCACGTGCCGACCAATGGGCTGGTTTTGGCTTTATCCGCGGCTTTCAGCGCAACACAGAAAGCCAGGATGCACAGAAGTGGGATGATCGCAAAACGTTTCATCGAACCCTCCTTGTTTTGCAGGGGGAAACCGTATGGTTCCTGTGGCGATAGGATACTACAAAAGAAGTCGAAATAGTTATCGTCGGGAGCTATGCCTGCTGGATGAAGAAAGACTTTAAAGCAGGTTCTGTCCTGGTTCAGGCGGAATCCCCAATTACTACTCATTAATCAAGAATGGCCCTCAAAACCAGAAGTGCCACACGGTATCGACCATGGCGTGGGTGAAGGCTGAGGACGAGGTGCATTTGCGAACGCGCCAGGCGTTGCCGTAAAAGATTCCCGCCAAGGTCGCCATGATGGCGTATCGCCAGTTGGGCACGGGCGCGTGATGAAGATGCGAGAGCCCAAAGATGACCGAGGCCACAATCAATCCATATTTTCTGTGATGGGGAGGTTTAAATGTCTTGACCAGCAGGTTCTGCAGAATTCCCCGGAAAAGGAATTCCTCCGGAATAGCCACAGTCAGATAGATGCCCAAAAAATCCGCTGCGAAGCCGGATACGCTGACGGAGCGCATACGTGGATGAATAAAATGCAGTGCCAGGCCAAGCGGTATGGCCAGGATGATGAAGGCGATGAAATTGATGCTGCCTTCGGTGAGGTCGCCTTTCTTCGGGAGCAGTTTGAACCCTGCGTCTTTCAGGTTCCGAACAACCAGAAAAGCGTAAGCGCCTACGCAAACGCAGAATATGGGACGGAAGATGTAAATGTCTTCAGGCCAGGTCCAGATGCCCTGCAGCCACCCCGCGCTGACAGGCAGCCCCAGGCTAAGCATGGCCGCAAAATCGCGCCAGCTGGCACCTTCGGCGTAGTAAATGCGGTTGGGAAGGAGCAGCAGCGTCGGGACCGCAATGTAAGCAGTGAGTTTTGCCAGGGCAAAATATGAAAACGTGCCGGTACTGAACGCGAGGATAAAATATGGAACAAGAAGCGCGACCGGCATCAGAATCGCTAATAAAAGTGAAGCATGCACCCATTTCCTGAGCGCGTGGATAAAGTCCGTGTAGGTGAAGGCAACAAATACACCCAGCAGCAGGGCCAGGGATTCAAATAATGCCGCCAGGCGCCACATGTCCAGATGGACGCGCAGGAGGAGAATGCCCGTGGCAATGGCAGCCGCAAGTGTAAGTCCGAGGAGGGCGAGGAGTGTATTTTTCATCCGTCTACCACTGCTCCGTAGCGTAAGACACGCCCCCTCGCGTGCTGCCAGGCGATGTTAGCACAGACTTGCTACTTTCCGGGAGAGGGACGGTTGGCAGTTCGTTTCTCGTGTTCCGGGAATGCATGTCCGAAGTCGGCGATGGGGACCACGCGCACGGGCCCGAGTTTTTTGAGGCCTTTTTTGAAAGCCGCCAGGTTGCCAACAAGAACGACGACGTCATCGTCGGGATTGAGATACTTTCTGGTTGCGTCGAGTACGTCGTCAGCGCTCAGCGAGCGGACCTGGTGCGCGTACTTGTTCCAATAATCATCTGGAAGATGATATAGCATCATCTCCAGGACCTGGTTGGCCACCTGGCTGGCGGACTCAAACTGAAGCACCTCATGCCCCACCAGATAGTCGCGAGCGTTCTGAAGTTCCCACTGTTGAACCGGTCGGTTGCGCATTCGCGCAATCTCCGAGAGTACCAGTTCCGTGGCCTTGACGGTCTCAGCGGAACGCGTGGATGTTTTCGCTACCCATGAGCCCAGCGAAGTGTAACAATCGAGGTCACTCGATGCGCCATAGACCAGGCCGTGCTCAGTTCGCAAGACTTCAAAGAGCCGATTGGCAGCCGGCCCTCCGAGCACCTGGTTAGCAATCGTCAGCGCCAAATAATCAGGACTTGAGCGTAGAACGCCAAGGTTGGCTACGCGAATTTCCGTCTGAACGGCATCGGGGTTGTCAACCACGATCACCTGCCGCTCGTGCAAGGTGTGCGGCCCGGCGCGAGGCGCGGCCTGTGCGTTGGTTTTGTTCTTCCATTCACCCAGAAAGCGTGTCGCGAGGTGGAGGCATTCAGGTTCGGTAATGTCTCCCACAACGGCAAGGATAGTGCGCGCGGGAACGTAGTGCTGAGCGTGGAATTCAACCACATCTTTGCGCGTAATGCGCTCAATTGATTCCCGCGTGCCGTCCTCGGGGTGCGCGTAGTTCGTTCCGGCAAACAGGATCTGGCGCAACACCTGGTCGGCTACGTAACCGGAGTTCTGGTTCGCAATGTCGAGAGCGGAGAGCGTCTGCTTGCGAATGCGCTCGACCTCGTCAGGCGCAAAAGCCGGGTGAATCAGAAGATCGGCCAGCAGGTCAAACGCAAGCTCGGCGTGGTTTGAAAGAACGCTGACGTTGGCATAAGACTGGTCCCAGCCGGCACCTGTATCGATCGATCCTCCGGCCTGATCAATGGCCTGGGCGATCTGATATGCGCTCCGGTGTTTTGTGCCTTCGGGGAGAAGCCCTGCCACCACGCTTGCGGTCCCGGGCAGTTCTGCCGGATCGGCTTCAGCTCCAACCTGAACGATTGCGTACAGCCTGACAATCGGTACGTCGTGCTGTTCCACCAGAACAATGCGCAGTCCGTTGGGCAGTTGATGGACCGCAGGCATGTGAAAATTGATCGCTTCCGGCGGAGGGACCGTTGGCGGATAGTCACGCGCAAAGAGCAGCGGCTGTGCGACGCAGATACCCAGGACAGCCGCCCAACACAGCTTGGATAGTTTGTGTCGCCGTATCTTCAGGCTCACTCTCCACCCGCCCGCAAATTTAACCTGGTATGGCCTCCCTGGCCTGTATGAACTTCCAAAAGCGTCATGTTTCGTGGGACAAAGTATTTCAGCGCTGCGGCCTGAACCTCTTCTGCCGTTACACTCAGGAAGCGGTCCGGCTCCGTATTGATCGCCTGCGGGTTGTTAAGGACCACGGAATCGTACCCCAGTTGTTCGGCCAGGTCCTTGGAGTTTTCCCTGTCAGCCGAAAGTTCGAAAAGCACCTGATCCTTTGCCT
>JAJYJL010000874.1 GCA_021789565.1 Acidobacteriota bacterium | reverse complement strand
GGCGCGAATGATGAGGCTTCCCTTCCCGTTCACCGTGCCGCCGGTGACGCGCTCGCCCGCGAACTTTTCAACGGGTGTGGGCTCGCCGGTGATCATAGACTCATCTACAAAGCTCGCGCCGTCGAGCACCGCGCCATCCACGGGAACTTTTTCTCCCGGGCGCACGCGCAGGCGGTCACCGTGACTGACACGGTCGAGCGGAACGTCTTCTTCCGTGCCGTCATCAAGCAGGCGGCGCGCCGTTTTGGGAGCAAGCCCAAGCAACGCCTTGATGGCGCTCGAAGTCCGCGCGCGGGCACGCAGTTCGAGCACCTGCCCCAGCAGCACCAGCGCAGTGATGCCGGCCGCCGCGTCAAAATAGACGGCGACTGTTCCCGCCGGTCCGCGAAACGACGCAGGAAAAATTCCCGGCGCAACGGTCGCAACCGCGCTGTAGACAAAGGCCGTGCCCGTGCCAATCGAAATCAGCGTGAACATGTTGGGGCTGCGGTTCACGATGGATGCCCAGCCGCGCTGGAAAAACGGCAGGCCGCAATAGAGCACCACCGGCGCGGCGAGCGCGAGCTGAATCCAATTCGCGATCGCGCCTGAAACAACCGAATGGCCCAAAATCATGTGCGCCATTTCAAGCGCCATGAGCGGAGCCGTGAGAACCACGCTGATCCAGAAGCGGCGCTTCATGTCCACGTATTCGGGATTGGCTTCTTCTTCCAGCGTCACCGTGCGCGGCTCAAGCGCCATGCCACATTTGGGGCACGAACCCGGTTCGTCCCGCACCACTTCGGGATGCATGGGGCACACGTATTCGGTTTTGGTTTGCGGAAGGACGATGGTGGCAGGCTCAAGCGCCATGCCGCACTTGGGACACGCGCCCGGCTTCGACTGGTGGACTTCCGGGTCCATGGGGCAGGTAAAATCCGCACCGGGAATGGCCTCGACCGGCTTGGGCGCTGCCTTCGCCGCGCCAATGTAATCTTCAGGAGACTCACGGAATTTTTCCAGGCACGATTCGCAGCAGAAATAATAGGTGACGCCCTTGTACTCGTAGCTTCCCGCCGCCGTCGCGGGTTCCACGTCCATGTTGCAGATAGGGTCCTTGTACGTCGCGACGGCTTTCCGGGATTGCCCCAGGATCGGGAAATCGCCACCGTGCAATTCGCCACTCACCGAACGAACCTCCTTTAAAGAACCTCAGCCTGGGCCGCCATCGCATCACATCGGCCAATTTTGTTGGCTATTCCATCCGGCTAGTAAGATGCGGCAGCAGGCAGTTTGTGTTCAGGCCGGCGGGCCTGCGGACGAGCGCCGTCCATCGCATCAGAAAGAATGCCGAGGCCACGCCCCGTGTTGCCACGGACTGCATGGCGTCAGCCCAAAGCTGAAAGTTCACACTCTATCCTTGCAGCCTGAACGCGCAGTTGCAAGCCCTCGGAGGGAGAAAAGCGGCCGTCGCCGCCAGAGCCATTTCTGAACCTCGGACCGGCTCAGTGCCGAGGTGACTGGTGGTCTTCGGCTGGTTGTTCAGGAAAAGTCCGACTGAACAAGCAGCGGGTGACAAAGCCGCCGAGGCGTAAGATATTGCAAGATTTCACCTTGACCAGATCGCCGCGCGTTCGTAAGCTCACTAATGAGGGCAATGCATGTCAAAGAACGGTCATATTCCATTAAGCAGTTTCAAGCTTCTCGAGCGGACTTCGCCCACGATGCCTGGCGTCGCTGACCTGGAGGGCGAGATTCAGCAACCGCTCTCGGGACTGGGTATCTCCCGGGATCGTCTGGCTGGCGCTCGCGTGGCAGTCACGGCCGGAAGCCGCGGCATCGCCAATCTGAAGGAGATCATCAAGGCATCGTGCGACTGGCTCAAGTCGCAGGGTGCGCAGCCTTTTGTCATTCCCGCCATGGGCAGCCACGGCGGCGCCACGGCCGAGGGCCAGCGGTCGATTCTTGAAGAATACGGCGTAACGCCCAACTTTATCGGCGTTGAAGTCAATTCCGACATGGCCACCGTGCAGGTAGGCGAAACGTCCGAAGGGTTCCCGGTCAACGTGGACCGGAACGCATGGGAAGCCGGCAGCATTCTGGTGATCAACCGCATCAAGCCTCACACCGATTTCAGCGGAAGCATTGAGAGCGGTTTGTTGAAGATGATTGCCGTGGGTCTGGGCAAGCGCGAAGGTGCAGCGGTAACGCATCGCTGGAGCCGCAGGTACGGCAATGAACGCGTGATCCGGTCAATCGCCGGCGTCACGCTTGCCACGGGAAAGATCCTGTGCGGGCTGGCCGTTGCGGAAAATGAGATGCACCAGATCGCTTTGGTGCGCGCCGCGCTCCCGGACGGGATCGTCGCCATTGAAGAGGCCACTTTACCCATAGCGCGGAACCTTGTTCCGAGGCTGCCGTTTACAAAATGCCAATTGCTGGTTGTGGACGAAATGGGCAAGAACATCAGCGGGACCGGCATGGACACCAAAGTTGTTGGCCGGGGCGCAAGGCCCCTACCTGTTGACAGTCCGGAGATCGGACTTATCTATGTCCGCGACCTGACTCTGGAAAGCGACGGAAACTCGATCGGGGTTGGCATGGCAGACGCTATCCATGAGCACTTCTACCGAAAGATTGATCTCAGCAAGATGTACATGAACTCGCGGACTTCACTGAACCCGATGATGGCCCGCGTGCCGATGTACCTGTCCTCTGACCGCGAGGCTCTCGATTATATGCTGGCCACGCTCGGCACTCCTGATGTGGCGGAGCAGCGCATCCTCTGGATCCGGAACACGCTCGAGCTCAACCGTGTTGCCGTTTCTTCTTCGTTTGCCCAGGAGGTCGGTGCGGCGGCTGGGTGGCAGATGCTTCCAGAGGAGTTCACGGCGCGTTTTGACGACGCGGGTAATCTCGCATCACCCTTTGAAAAGGCGGCTGGGAAGGCCCACGCATCTTGACTCTGCCCTGAGTCGAGGCGAGAATGGTAGCACCTGGCGGGAAGGAACTATGAACAAGGCACGCTGGTATATCGCCGCGTTTGTTTTGGCAACGTTTCTGTTGCTTCCCCTCGCCGCTAACGCGCAGGCGGAGAAATCTTCCAGCAAAAAAAGTGATGTTCCGGAAAGTCCAAAGGTAGTGAAGACCCCGGCCAAGCCGCCGCTTCAGTCCGTAACGTTGCCGAGCACGGCGGAGGCAGTGAGCAAGGTTGCGGAGGAAGCAAGCGCCAAGTCGCTGGCGGCTAAAGCAGCGGGCAAGACTTCCTCGCAATCCGGAACCAGTGGCGCACCAGGAGACGCTGTGCTGGAGTTTCACCCGACTGCCACTACGCCCGCAGCAGGCTCAGGCGATTTTAAGGAAAAGGACAACAAGAATTCTGTACTTAAGAACATCCACGGAAGCGCCTATGGGGCGGCGGCTTCCGCAGCTGGCAGCGCAAGTGCTGAAGGTGGGCCGTCGGGGCCGATTCGCGCAATGGCAAGGTCAATATTTACGTGGAAGGTGGACACGCCCAGGCCGGCACACCAGTTCCTCATTGAACAATGACCAGATCTGATTATTTTGAGAGCCGTGGTTCGAACCGCCGGCGACTGCACAGCGCCATTTTGCGCGCTGGTGCAGCCGCGTGCCTTGCGTACTTCCTGATCGGGGGCATCAGAATCTCGGCGGCTGCCGCGCCGTCCGTCGTCCAATGCGATTCGGTTCCCAGCAAAATTCTGGACCACCCGGTGGGTTACTGCGTTGATCTTCCGGCTGATTATGCATCGTCCGGCAAGCGGTACCCGGTCCTCTATTTTCTCCACGGTTTGTTCGAAAATGACCATCGCTGGATTGACCGCGGGGGCAAAGAGAATTTTGATCGCCTGACGGCCGACGGGATCATCGGGCAGTTTATTGTTGTTCTGCCAGATGGCGGCGATACCTTCTATATCAATTCAGAAGACGGCAAGGATCGCTATGAGAACTTCTTCGTTCAGGAGCTTGTCCCGTTTATTGACCATGAGTACAGGACTATTGCCACCAGGGATGCGCGCGGGATCAGCGGACTTTCAATGGGAGGCTACGGCGCCCTCCACCTGGCCATGCGCCATTCCGACCTGTTTGGTTCTGTCGCCGCTACCAGCGCTGTCCTGATTCCAGCCCTGCCCAACCCGATTCCGGCCGAGGGGCGATGGCAATTCTACTCACGCATTTTGAGCCAAGCGTTCGGATCACCGCCGAACCAGGCCTACTGGGAAGCTAACAGCCCGCTGACACTGGCTAAAGATCCGTCGAAATTTCAGGGCTTAAAGATATACTTCGAAGCGGGAGATCATGACCGCTACGGGTTTGAAAAGGGCGCGGCCATCCTG
>JAJYJL010000873.1 GCA_021789565.1 Acidobacteriota bacterium | reverse complement strand
TCAATGTTGTTGGCAACGCGCAGCACGACCTCGCCAACGTCCTGCACATCGCAGTCTTCGTCGACGACGATGATGCACTTGGTGAACATGGCCTGACCGAGCGACCAGATCGCGTTCATGACCTTGCGTGCCTGGCCTGGATAGCTCTTCCTGATCGAGACGAGCATGAGGTTGTGGAAGACACCCTCGACGGGCAGGTGAACGTCCACGATTTCGGGGATGGTCATCTTCATCGCGGGAAGAAAGATGCGCTCGACAGCCTTCCCCATCCAGGCGTCTTCCATGGGCGGTTTGCCTACGATGGTTGCGGCGTAGATGGGGTCTTTGCGGTGGGTAATGCAGGTGAGATGGAAGACCGGATATTCATCGGTCATGGTGTAGAAGCCGGTGTGGTCACCGAAGGGGCCCTCTGTGCGCAGTTCGCCGAGCTCGACGTAACCTTCGAGAATGATCTCAGCACGCGCGGGCACTTCAAGGTCAACGGTTTCACAGCGCACGATTTCGACGGACTCACCGCGCAGAAAACCTGCGATCATGAACTCTTCGACCTCGGGCGGTGCGGGCACGATGGCCGAAAAGGTTGTAGCGGGATCTGTCCCGATGGCGACCGCGACTTCAAGGCGCGACCCCTTGAGATTTCCCATGGCAACCTGCGGCAATCCACCGATAGGACCACTGGGAATGGTGACCGCGCCGCCCGCTGATTCCGCCATGGCAGCGACGCGGGCCGTACGGGGACTGGCGGCTGCCTGCTGCTCCGCGGCGAGACGCATGGCCTCGCGGTAGTGTTCGGCTGCGACCTTTTGCCGCTGCCAGTGCATGCCAGTTGTGCGACTGTCGTAGACCTGCATGCGATACATGCCGATGTTGCGCTTGCCGGTGCGTGGATCGCGGGTATGGACGCAGGGAAGCGTGATGAAGCGCCCGCCGTCGTGGGGCCAGCACTTGAGGATGGGGAAGGCGTTGAGATCGAAGTTTTCTCGCAAGATGACTTCTTTGCAGGGAGCCTCTTTGGCGCTCACGGTCTTGGGAAACGCGCTGGTCAGCGCGCCGAGCTGCGGCAGCATCTTGAGCTTGTCCATCAGACCCTGAGGCGGCTTGAGATTCATCAAGCCATGAATGCGCTCGGCGACTTCGTCGAGACGCTCGACGCCAAGCGCCATGGCCATGCGGCGCTCGCTGCCGAACTGATTTATGAAGACCTTGTGACCAGGATGGCCTTTGATGTTTTCAAAGAGCAAAGCGGGACCGCCGGGCGGATAGTTCCCTTTTGCGCTGACGTGCGCGCGTGCGGGGCCGTGGGCGCCGATCTTGGATGCACGATCCGTAATCTCCGTGATCTCAAGCTCGGGGGATACCTCTTCGTGAATGCGCTTGAGCTCGCCGCGCTTCTCGAGGAATTTGATCCAATCACGCAAGTCATCGTGGGCCAAGGTTTCGTGCTCCATTCGGTGGATGCTGCTCTCCTTCATATTACGGCGTGCAGCGTTGGGAGCGGACGGTCAAGCGGGATGCCGACCGGCTACTTTTGATTGGATCAGGGATCTTTCTTTGAGGGTGTGAATGTGCCAAACTCCGGCGGACCGCATCCAAGGCACAAAAGGAGACTCCCCAATGCAACGTCCTCCCCTGCATCGGTGCAAATCGTATCTCAAGCATCCCAGGCCTGAGCTGGCAGCAGCGGCCATTTCGTGGAGCGTCCCCAACCTGTGCACGGCTTACAATTGGCCGGCGCAACGGATGGGCGGCGGGGTGATTGCCATCGTGGAACTGGGCGGCGGCTGGGTGCCGTCGGATATCGACGCGTTCTTTCAATCGCTGGGCCAGCCAACGCCTTCGATCACGGACGTGAGTGTGGATGGGACTACGAATTCACCGAACCAGGGTGGGTCGGCGGGGGATGCGGATTTTGAAGTTGCACTCGACATCGAGGTGGCCGGCGCATCTTACTATGCGGCAACGGGACAGGCAGCAACGATCCGAATGTACTGGGCGCAGGACATCGCCTCGGCGGTCAAGGCAGCGACAGCGGATGGATGTGACGTGTGTTCCATCTCCTGGGGTGCGGACGAGGCCAACTGGGGCAGGACCGCGGCAGAGGGGATGGAGGCTGCTGCAGCGGCGGCAACAGGCGCGGGGATGGTGGTATTTGCGGCGGCAGGCGATAACAATTCGAGCGATGGAGGCCCGACGCCCGCTAATGTGGACGTACCGGCATCGTGTCCGCACGTAGTGGGATGTGGGGGAACAAACAAGACCGCGACGAGCGAGACAGTGTGGAATGACAATCCAGGACAGACAAACGGCGAAGGGACAGGTGGGGGCTACTCAACAATTTTTCCGGTGCAGGCTTTCCAGATCGGGGCGCCGGCTGCACCGGCAGGCGGAACAGCCGGCAAGGGAAGAATGGTGCCGGATGTAGCGGCCGATGCCGATCCACAGACTGGCTACCAGATCTTTGTGCACGGCTCGGCAACGGTGGTGGGCGGAACGAGCGCAGTGGCGCCCCTGTATGCAGGGCTGTTTGCCGCTCTGGGAACGAAGCTGGGCTTTGTGACGCCCACGCTCTGGCAGAATCCGCAGGCCTTTCACGACATCACCCAGGGCAGCAATGGGTTCTATAAAGCCGGCCCCGGCCCGGATCCGTGCAGCGGATTGGGCGCTCCGATTGGGGCCCGTATCGCGGCGCTTTTCTGAGCCTTCAGGGGCGCGCTATTTTGCGGGTACGGCCACCTGCACCAGGGGTTGGACGGGCGGCACGGCATCCAGGGGGTAGCCAAGCCGCTTCCATTCGTCAAAGCCACCCCTCAGCGGACGCACCCGCTCAAAGCCCAGCTTGTGGAGAGTGAGGGCGGTTTTGGCGGCTGTGGCCTCGTTGGGGCAGGTGCAGTAAAGGACGATGTCGCGGTCGCGAGGAATCTCCTGGACCCGCTCGGCGAGTGCTTCGGGGGAAACGTGCAGAGCTCCGGGCAAGGTGAACGGATCGGGGACGAGCTCGAGGGGGTGGCGCAGATCGACGATGAAGACTGGCTCGCCGGCGTCGAGCTGGCGCTTGAGTTCCTCGGGCTCGAGGCGAGCGTCCACGAGTTTGCGAAGAAAGAGTTGGCGGCGATACAGCCGGCCGATGAAGAACGCCACGATGCCCAGGACAAGCAGCGCACCAGAGAAGCGACCGACCCAGTTCAGCAGGCCAGGATCACGCTTGAGAGCATCGCCGAAAAGGCGGCCGCCAGCGAGCATGCCGCCGACCCAGAGAAAGGAGCCGATCCCGTCGTAAAGCAGAAAGGAGCTGATCGACATGCCGTTTTCCCCGGCAACTGGGGGCGCAAGAGTGGCCAGGCCGGGAACGAACTTGGCGATGACCAGAGTGAATGCGCGGCGTTCCGCGAAGGAATTTTGGGTCTGTCGCACGCAGACGGTCGGCTCCAGCGAAAGCTTGCACAGGATGCGGAGAACATGATGCCCGAAGCGGCGACCGATGAGAAACCAGGCCGTATCTGCGATGAGGGAGGCAACGACTCCGGCTGCGAGAGCGAAGACCAGGCTGAGCTCGTGCTGCGCCGAGAGAGCGCCTGCGGCCAAGAGAACTGGGATGGCGGGCAGCGGCACACCGAGCTGCTCCACCAGAACCCACACGAACAAAAGGAGATAGCCGTAGACGAGAAGGATGTGCGTGGGCAGCGCCATGAGAGATTCCTGCGGGTTACTTTACACAGTGGTGGGTTGAATGGCTCGCATACAGCCGAAATGGAGCCGCAATCAGGTTCGTTAATCTATGGGATGAGCGGGGAATGAATTCGTCGCAATCTCTCGGAAAAGGTTTGCGGCCTGGACGATTTGAAGGAATCAGGAAAAAGGCCGCCCCTGGGGCGGCCTGAAGCTGAACCCTGAAGCTGTGGCTATTGGGATGCGGCTTGCGAAGAGGATGTGGAACCCAGAACTTTAGCGCTCTGCTGTTCCCCACCCGCAAAGTAGTCGCGGTCCCAGAGATTCTTGTAGAACTCGCCGGTGAGCTCCGCAGCGCGAGGGCCAAAAGTGGGACGGCCACCCTCAAGGAAGAAGACGGTCACCATGTTGCCGAGTGGAGTCTGCGAATAAGACGCGAACCAGCCAAAGCGCGTCCCCTTGTCGGAACAGGTTCCGGTCTTGCCGAAGACCGGTAGCTCCTGGAAGTTGATACGCAGGCGCCGCGCGGTACCGTACTGGACGGCACCGGCCATACCGTCCTGGAGATCGGGCACGTACTTTGCGATGTTGAGAGTGCGCTTCACCCTGGGCTGGAAGTCTTTAACTTCCTGCGGAGAGGTGGGGTGTTGCAAGTAGTAGAGAGTGCC
>JAJYJL010000872.1 GCA_021789565.1 Acidobacteriota bacterium | reverse complement strand
GACCGTACAGGACGGCGGCGTTCATATCGCCGTTAGGACGAGTTTCCATTAGGGCACCAGTATGATTTTAAGAGACTCCGCAGAAGGATGCGCTGCCAGCTCCAGCGCTTGCTCAATTTGAGCAAGCGAAAATCGATGAGAAATCAATTGCCGAACAGGCAGGATGCGTTCAAAAATCAGACGGGCGGATTCCTCCTGCAAATCAAATGAAGCACTATAACTGCCAAGGATCTCTTTTTCGTCAATCCCCACCGTCGCAGCAGGGAATTCGACGCGTAGCAGCGGGTCATTATAAGCAAACAGCAGGACGCGCCCTCCAGGGCGGACAAGCGAAAGGGCTTGTTCCAGAAGTTCGCGTTGCGGCGCCGCGACCAGAACCACGTCTGCTCCGCGGTCTGAAGTGCGGGCGCGAATTTCGGCCACAAGGTCCGCGCTGGCCGGATTGAACGATTCTTCAGCTCCCAGTTCGATGCTCTTTTCCCGGCGGGCAAGCATCGGGTCAGTCGTCATCACTCTTGCTCCGGCATGGATGTGAGCCAGCAACAACAAAAGCAAACCGATGGGACCCTGGCCGATCACCAGAACATTTTCTCCACGTCCGATGCGCGCCTTGTAGATGGCCTTCAGGCATGTATTTACAGGCTCGACGAAGGCGGCTTCCTCAAAGCTGACATCCGGTGGGATCTTAACCATTCCACGATCTGCAATCCAATCCATCACGCGGACATATTCCGCAAAGCCGCCACCGCTGGGACGAAAGCCGCTGGTGACACCGACCTTCTTGTAAGTGGGGCACTGCGAATAGAGCTTCCGCTCACAATAAAAACAATCACCACAAGGGATGTGGTGGAAAGTCAGCACACGGTCGCCCAGGCGCCATTTACTGACGCCGTCGCCTACGGCTTCGACTGTTCCGGCAATCTCATGACCGAAAATTTGCGGTGGAGGCAGAAACCCGTGCTTGATTTTTTTGATGTCGGTCCCGCAGATGCCGCAGGCGCGGACGCGCACAAGCACTTCGCCGGACGAGATCTCTGGAACCGGAACCTCTTCCGCCACTACGCGGCCCTTTCCCCGGTAGACGCCTGCCCACATGCGTTTCTGCTGACGCTGAATATCCGATCCCGCAGTGGTTTCTGTTCGAACTGTTGTCATTAGCTAATATGCTGGACGCTCAAGTCCATTGTCTCCTTATGTCTGGCCAAATGAGCAACGTAACTATCCAGAAATCGGGCAAGGGATGCAGCAGCACGCGAGCTTCGCACTGCAAACCGAGCCAGGGGCAATACTTGGCGTGGATCTGCCGCTACCTGGCCTAAAACCTGTACAATCCGGATGCGCCCTGAACTATCAAGAGCGCGCTCAAAGTCGTACGGCACCTTCGTTTCAGCGGGATCAGACACACTGCGCACTGCAACACACGGCACACCCAAGCCGCCCAATTCTTTCATGATATGAAAAGATTCCATATCTACCGCATCAGCAGAGGCACTGAGACGGGATTTTTCCTGCACCGAGCGGATAACTCGAGACGCGGATACAAAATGTTCCACAGCCTTAGCCCCGCAATCCACGGCAGTATTCAATAAGCTTTGATCGCTGCAAATCGTCTCGCCGCTGCCTTCAGATCGCACCGCGCGGGCGGCGAGGATCTCTCCGGGCCGATGCGCTAATTTCAGCCCGCCGGCCAGGCCTGAAATGATACACAGATCGGGAATCCCATCCATTACATTGTGGATTGACCGCAGCGCGTTGGCCTGTCCAATTCCGGTGAGGACAACGTTGATTTTTTCTTCATCAACCCGAGCGCGGAAAACACAGTCATTGCCCGGGACTGCGTCGAAAGAACGCAACCGCAGCCAAGGCTTGAATTCCCAATCAACCGCAAATGTCACGAGAACTTTCATTCAGGCTACCGTTGCCTTGTTATGCAGCCTGCCCAAAACTTGCCGCTGCCGTGCCATGGCTGCGGGCGTAGCCGTTCTGTGCATACCAGGACACAGCTCGCTCAAGGGCAGCTTCCACAGAGCTTGCCTTGAAACCAAGCTCGCCGGCCGCTCTGGAACAATCTACAAACATTTTGTGCCGGGCCATTCGAACGCCTTCCAGCGGGATCCGAGGCTGGCGGTTCAGCACGCGTGAAAAAAACTGGTCAGCGTACCCGGCTGCCATCGCCACGGCATGCGGCAGGCGAACGCGAGGGCTCGGTCGCCCGCTGATCCGAGACAATGCGTCCAGAACTTCTTTCAGCAACATATTCTGCCCACCCAGAATGTACCGCTCGCCAACGCGGCCGTGCTCGGCAGCAACCCAGTGGCCCAGGGCAACGTCCTCAACGGGTACCCAGTTCAGGCCCGTCTCCACATATGCGGGTATTCTTCCGTTGAGGAAGTCCACGATGATGCGCCCTGTGGGAGTCGGTTTCCAGTCGCCGGGGCCGACCGGAGTGGTCGGGTTTACCACTACCACGGGAGTTCCCTCGTGCGCTGCCTTCAGTGCTTCTTTTTCAGCCAGGAATTTGGACCGCTTGTAATGGCCGATCATTTCTTCGAGGCGCGCCTCAGTTGCTTCGTTTGGCAGGGTCTCGCCGCGGTCCACAGCGATGGTTGCAACACTGCTGGTTACGACGACGCGCTTCACTCCGGCGCGCCTTGAAGCTTCCAGCAGGTTTCTCGTGCCGGTCACGTTAGCATCGTAAATCTCCTGGGGGTTTGAAGCGCCCAGGCGGTAATCTGCCGCAACGTGAAAGATGCGTTCAACACCCTCAACGGCATTTTCAAGTGATTTGGGGTCGCGGAGATCGCCGTAGACTTTTTCAAGCGGGAGGCTTTCTATTGCTCTCACGCTGCTTTGTGGGCGCAGAAGGACTCTGACATTGTCGCCACGCTCCACCAGCATTCTTGCTACGTGGCTGCCCACAAAGCCGCTTGCCCCTGTAACAAGAGACGTCATCCTGCGTATCCAGCCCCGTACTGGGCGCCGCCAACTCCGTTTCTCGGGTTTGTAAACTGCCACTTCAGCATCTTCCAGGAATCAGGGAAATTTCGATTCGCTCCCAGTACGGCCGAAGCTTCAAACCCTACGTGGACCATGCAGTGTTCACACCTGGGATCATTCCCGGGCCCGTAGTTTTGCCAGGGAGTCTTTTCCATCAACTCTTTGAAAGTGGCGTAGTGTCCATCGGTGATGAGGTAGCATGGGCCTTTCCATCCGCGGGGGTTGTAGGTCGGATTACCCCAGGCCGTGCACTCCAGCTCACGCTCGCCGCGCAGGTATTCCAGGTAAATCGGGGAGGTCATAATGCTGTATTTTTCAAGCAGGCTGCTGGCCTGGCGAAACTTCTCATGCACTTCCTGCCGCGACATAAAGATTTCCTTGGTCTGGACGGCAAGATATGAGTACGCGGGCGAGAGCATGTGGCCGTCAACTCCCAGGGCACGCGAAAATTCAAATAACGCAGCAATCTCATCAAGGTCGGTCTGCTTGTAAATGGTGGTATTCGTGCACACCTGGAAGCCATTTGCCTTTGCGTATTTGATTCCCTCGACCGCCTCCCGGAACACACCTTTGCGCTCCACGCAAAGGTCATGGGTTTCTTCCAGCCCGTCCAGGTGGACATTAAAAAACATGCGCGACGTGGGTTTGTATTCCTTCAGTTTCTTCCGAAGAAACATGCCGTTGGTGCAGAGATAGATATTCTTCTTGCGGGCCAGGATTTCGCTGACCAGCCCTGGAAGCTCCGGATAGATCATGGGCTCGCCGCCGCAAATGGAGACGATTGGCGCGCCGCATTCGTCAACAGCATTCAGGCACTGCTCAACGGTCAGCTTGTCACGGATCGTGTCCTTATATTCCCGAATACGTCCGCAGCCCGTGCAGGTCAGGTTGCAGGCATGGAGCGGTTCCAGCATCATGACCAATGGAAATTTTTGAGCCCCTCGCAGGCGTTTTCCCGCGATGTATGTACTAAGACTTGTAGTCAAGCTAAGCGGAAACCGCATTAATTCCTCCCGTTCTTTTTTCCGTTCCCATTGTGAGGCCTGAATTCAGCCGGTGAAAATCGAATAGATTCCCCTTGTTCTCGTTTGTGACGGAGGTTTTGGTAGTGAGCCAAGGCATAGAGGGGGAAGGTGTCCCGATAAAGGTGGTAACAAAGATAGAAAACACGCGGGAAACCTGTACCGGTAAACTCGGTCTCTTTCCAAAAACCTTCCTCGGTCTGTTCATCCAGCAGGTACTGTAAGGCATTAAGGACGGCCGGGTCATCAACGCTCCGGGTGCCTAGCAATCCGATCAGCCCCCAGGCCGTTTGTGACGGTGTGCTGACTCCTCGTCCTTTC
>JAJYJL010000871.1 GCA_021789565.1 Acidobacteriota bacterium | reverse complement strand
GATCTCGGATGTTCTCGGCCATCTCCCGGAACCGCTCCTCGCTTTGGCGCAAGGCCTCCGTCGCCTCGGCTCGCTCAGCGCGGGTCCTTAAGGCCTGTACGCCGTACGCAAGGTCGCCCGCAAGTTCCATCAGCAACTTGATTTCTTCCTCGTCAAAAGCATCGGGAGCTTCGGCGTAGACACGGAGCACACCCAGAGGGGAACCGTTAACAATCAATGGCAATGCAGCGGTAGAAGCATAGCCATGCCTGGCGGCGTCTTCGCGCCACGGGACAAAATGCTCGTCACTCAGAGTGTTCCTGACCACGGCGGGCGTACGTGTACGAATTGCCGTACCTGTAGGCCCATGGCCCAACTCCTCATCCGCCCAGGTAATTTTCACCGACGCGAGGTAGCCCTCATCGGCGCCCGCAACAGCAACCGGGCGTACGGTTCTTGCTTGGTCCCGTTCGGCGTAGCCCGCCCAGGCCATCCGATAACCCCCCTGATCCACCAGAATGTCGCATACCTTCTGCAGAAGTTCCTGCTCAGATGTCGACCGGACCATCGCCAGGTTGCATTCGCTCAGCGTTCGAAGCGCCCGATTGAACCTTCGAAGGTCTTCCTCGGTCCGCCTGCGCTCAATAGCGGCTGCAAGAATATTGGCCACAGCTTCAAGAAAGTTAACGTCATCTCTGGTGAAACTTCGGAGCCGGATTGTGTGAGCCCCCAGAGCACCAAACGGCCGGTCCTTCCCCGGGATGATCACGCTCAATCCACTTACGATGTCATGATCGGCCAGCAAAGGTGATGGAATAAACCGCTCTTCTTCCATAAGGTTTCGAACAATTACCGGTCGCCCACTCACGAGCGTGTATCCCGCCTGAGACTCGGGTCCGGCGTCAACCGTCGCTTGGCCCACAAGGCCCTCTTTCCACCCCATACCTGCCCGCAGAATGAGCGCGTTGCGCTCGGGGAGCAATTCCTGCACTTTGCTGTACTCAACATTGAGGGTTCGCGCCACAAGGGCCACCGCGTCGTCCAGGAGGACGGGCAGTCCGGTCTCTCTCAAAGCGCGATGGCCCAAATCGGCTATAGCTTCCTGCTGTCGTGCTCGAGTGGACAGTTCTGCAGCAGCAGCCCGCCGAGCCTTGTCGGCCTCATCTAGAGACTCCGTTGTCCACATCACAACCAGTACGAACGCCGTCATGGTCATGACGACGAGCAGTGTGAGGCCAACGTACCCGGAGAAGAGGCTGATCGTCCGCCCCTGTCCCACCAGGGCCGCCAGCACCAGCGGAATGACGGCTGCGGCAGGAAGCAAACGGCGGAATGCCGCACCCCCACTGTAGTCACTCTCCAGCAACTTCCGGAACTGATGGTCGGCACGCGCCGTAAGCAACCCGCCACCCAGAACACACAGAACCAGGGAACTGCCTGGCGCAATTCCTATCATGGTAAATTCTGGGTGCAGGATGCAGTCGAATAGACCGAGCATGCCGTCGAGAATCACGGCAAGGGCGAGAAATTCCGCAGGTTGAAGACCAGCCCTCGCCCTGCCGCCCAGCGCTAGAAGCCCACAACCCAAGAATACAAGGCTCAACGCACCGGTGGGAGTCATACGGCCCGCAGCCAGTCCCACGATAGGCGCCTGCAAATCGCGAAAGAACATTTGATCTATGCCGAAATTGAGGCTGAACAAGTACTCAATAAGCGTGAGCAAACCCAACGCAACAACCACAACCGCGCATGCGTGCCCCATGCGCCGTCTGAGTTGGGAAAAGCGGCTGCCACTCCCTTCCTGAAGGAACCAGAGCGCGAGGCCCGCAAGAACATACGCCACCGCGGAGTTCGGACGCATCGAAGTCTGTCCGGGGATTAAACTTGTGAGAACTTGAAGGTTCAGCGCCCATCCAAAAAGGACGATGGTCCCCAAAAAGACAGCCAAAGCGCCGGCAATTGTGGGATCATTCCGGGTCCACAAGACGATTTTCGAACGGAACTCTTCGGTCATCGCTTTTCCACCCGCCGAGCAGAAGGCAGAAATTGCAGGAGATGATTCGCTTTCAATCTCGCTAACTGAGGCTCCCTTTTCTCCAATGCGCGGACGGTTTTGCCGCTCGCATATTCTGGAGAAGTGCATCCAGTTCGGGCAGGCAGTATGCCAGAGGGATCTCTGTGTCCTCTGCTTTTACTTATAGTCCTTTTGGACAAACGGTTCAACTGCTTGAGACTAACTTCTCTTTATACTGCGGGTTCCCCATGTCCGTCCTTTAGCTCCCTAGGTAACACCACCTAGGTGTTAATCGTTAGCACAATAGGGTTTAACCGAATTGTCTACTCTTTTTGAACCTCTCATACTGAGGTGTAAGGGATTGAAGAGGTAAGCAGATCATGGCAACTGTGGCACTGGAAAGGCATATTCAGCAGGGTGCCTTTGGTTGTTGGACAACACAATCAGACCTGCCGGCGCAATCGGACCAGCCGTTAATCAATGAATTCGAACAGCTCTACCTAGCATACCGGTCACGGGTATGGGCTTTGTGTCTTCGCATGACAGGCAATCCGGACGAGGCTGAAGACCTGACACAGGAAACGTTCATCCGAATGTTCCAGAAACTCAGCACTTTCCGCGGCGAATCAGCGTTTTGCACGTGGCTGCGCCGCATCACGATCAACGTGGTTCTCCTAAGATTCCAAAAGGCCAGCTGGCGCAGAGAGAAATCCCTCGAGGAACTTACAGATCCGGATCCCATCACCGGATGCCCCCACAAGATGGAGTTTGGTAGGATCGATTTGCAATTGGAGGGAGTAATCGATCGGATCAATTTACAGCGAGCCATTGACCAGCTCCCGCCAGGCTTAAAGGCCGTCTTTATCCTGCATGATATTGAGGGCTTTGCACACATCGAGATATCCGGGTTGATGGGTTGTTCGGTCGGCACGTCAAAATCACAGCTCCACAAGGCCAGACTTAGGCTGCGCGAACTCCTTGACGAGGCGCCGCCCGATGAGTCCGCAACTCAAAGGTCAGCGGCAGGTTCGACACCGCGGGAGTCAGAAGGGAGTAAACATGTGGCTTTGCAGTTTCCACACACGATACCACAAACATCCCCGGCCTCCGCTTCTGAAGCTGCGTAGTTGTGCAAAGGGTCCGCGCTTGCAGCAAACCAGTGCCACCCGCCCTCAATTAGCTTGAAGTGATGATGTTGAGGCCGCGGCTCTCATCTTGGCGAGGTTAGTGCTCTGATGGTCGCAACCCACCCACCAGAATGCAGCTGTCCAGATGCCGGAACAAGTATGCAAGATCCTTTTGCGTCGGCGGCACGGTTGGTGGTAGCCGGACTTTCCGGTGATGCCGGAAAAACTCTGGTTTCGCTCGGCTTGCTGCTTCTTGGCCGGCAGTCTGGAATTCGCGTAAAGGCTTTTAAGAAGGGGCCCGATTACATCGACGCCGCGTGGCTCAGTTGGGCCTCCGGTAGCCCGGCGCGGAATCTCGATACGTTCTTAATGGGGCCGGAAAAAACCACACAACACTTTCTTGCCAATTCCATTCCGAGGGGGCTGAACCTGATCGAAGGGAATCGCGGTCTTTTCGATGGTGTTGACGCATGCGGAACCCACAGCACCGCGGAACTGGCTAAACTCTTGAAAGCGCCTATCCTGTTGGTTGTAAGTGGCACAAAAGTCACCCACACGGTTGCTGCTCTCGTTTTGGGATGCATAAAGCTCGACCCAGAAGTTCAAATCGGCGGAGTAGTCCTCAACCATGTCTCTAGCCACCGGCACGAAACGGTCCTCAGGGATTCCATTGAATCCACGTGCGGTGTACCAGTGCTCGGAGTGCTGCCGAATGCCACAAGCCTACTGCTGCCAAGTCGCCATCTGGGTTTGGTAACACCGCAGGAACATGCAAGTATTGACCTGCTTAGGCAGAACATATTCACAGCCGTCCGGGGTAGGCTGGATGTAGGCCGGATTCTTAAGTTGGCCGAATCCGTGCTTCCGATACCGGGCTGGTTCAGGAGGTCCGAACACACTGAAGATGGTTACGGGCTGAAAATCGCCTACCTGAAGGACTCGGCATTCACCTTCTATTACCCCGAAAATCTCGAAGCCTTGGAAAGCGCAGGCGTCCAGCTTTGGCCCATTTCGGCTCTAAGAGCTTCTGCTCTGCCAGAAGACCTGGATGCTCTGTATATTGGCGGGGGATTCCCAGAAACCCATGCAAGGGCACTGACCGAAAACGGTTCTTTCCTGGCGTCCATTCGCGATCATGCGCTGAAAGGTCTTCCCGTTTACGCGGAGTGTGGGGGGCTCATGCTGCTCTCGCGAGCCATCCGCTGGAAGGGGAGGAGGTTCCCGA
>JAJYJL010000870.1 GCA_021789565.1 Acidobacteriota bacterium | reverse complement strand
CATTTACCGCCTCGCCATCGAAGAGATGGGCGCGGAACTTATCCAGACGCCGTTGCGCGAACACGCCTTCGACCTTGCGGCCATCGCCCATGCGGTGACGCAGCGGACCAAGGTCATCTACATTGCCAATCCTAACAACCCCACCGGACGCATGGTCACCGCCGACGACATGGACCGCTTTCTTGCCGCGCTGCCGCCCCGCGTCCTCGTCGTGCTGGACGAGGCCTACTACGAATACGTCCGCGATCCGGATTATTCCCACTCGCTCGATTATGTCCGCAACGGCAGGAACGTCCTTGTGCTGCGCACGTTCTCCAAAGTGTACGGGATGGCGGGTCTGCGGCTTGGTTACGGCATGGGCAATCCCGAGCTGATCGAGGCCCTCAATCGCGTGCGCTCTCCTTTCAACGCCAACAGCCTTGCGCAGGCGGCAGGGCTCGCGGCGCTGGACGACCAGGACCACGTGGCGCATTCGGTTGATTCAAACGCCCGTGAAATGAAGTTTGTGACGGAAGAACTGGCGCTGGCTGGAGTTCGTTATACGCCCTCGGTGGGGAACTTTCTGCTGGTTGATACGGGCCGCGACTGCGAAGAGGATTTCATCCGCCTGATGCACGAAGGCGTGATTGTCCGGCCGATGAAGCTTTACGGCTTTCCGACCTCTCTGCGCGTGACCATCGGCAAGCACGAGGACAACGAAAAGTTTCTGGAGAGCCTGACACGGGTGGCAAGGATGCCGGCGCGAGGGATAAAGCGGTAAACTGAGGTTGCAACACAGCAGTCACAGACAAACCCAACGCCGCTGGTCCCAGGCTTGAGCATTTGCCATGCAGGATACGATTCAAACCATACTGGAAACCTGCCGGACGCTGGCCGTGGTCGGCCTGTCCTCCAAGCATAACCGCGCCAGCTACGGCGTGAGTTCCTACATGCAGTCGCACGGCTATCGCATCATCCCCGTCAATCCCAATGAAGTTTCCGTGCTGGGCGAAAAATGCTATACCGCGCTTGATGACGTTCCGGAAAGCTTTGACGCTGTCGTGATTTTCCGGCGCTCGGAATTTGTGCCGGAAGTCGTGGAAAGCGCCATCCGCAAAGGCGCCAAAGTCGTCTGGATGCAGGAAGGCGTCCAGCACGAAGAGGCCGCCCGCCACGCCCGCGAAGCCGGCCTGGAAGTCGTTCAGAACCGCTGCATCCTCAAAGAACACGCCAAGCACTTTGTGTGCGGAGGAATTTGATACCAGTAGAAACAACGATCTGCAGTCGCGCGGCTTGCGCCAAAGCCTAAGGTCAGTCGCCCTCTCGAGGCCTGCTCAACATCTTAGCGGTTCGCCAGAACAGGAAACTGCTGCGACTCGGTGAGTCTTTTATCGGCTGTCACCAGGGTAAGGCCCAGGACTCGGGCTGTAGCGGCGCTTTATGAGCGCCGAAAAACCGGCGGCTGTAATCCCCTGCTACAATATTAGCCGTCACTTTATTTTGTAATCCTGATTAAGCGCCCCCTGGCACAAAGGACTGTGAGTTCCCAGATACTGATGGGGAAAGCCACAGCTCGTTGTGACGGTCGCAAACCGCCCGTCGCAAGGATGCTCCACCGCCGGATGTGAGTATCCAGCAGCAGTTACATCAACCCAGGACTTCCCAGTCGCTTTCGTCAGCAGCGGGACCGACGATGTCTCCAACGATGCGCCCCATCCCGGCCATAGAACCCAGCCAATCCTCCGCTTCTGGACCGGGTGGTGGCGGCACAACCTCGGCAACAGGCTTGCCGAAGCGGGTAATCAATTCGGGCTTCTTCGTGCGGCGGACGCGTTCAACGACTGACAGAAAGGTTGCTTTGAATTTTGATATGGCGATCTTTTCCATAAAACTATCCCAACGCGTCTGTACCATAGTCAAATCAGCGAAACTCCTACCTGGCAGACCGTTTCCTCTTCCACTCTTCAATCGCCTGCATTTTTTCTTTCAGCTTTTTTTCGAAGCCCTGGTCGGTTGGCTGGTAGTAACGGCGGCCGCGCAGGTTTTCCGGCAGGCACTCCATGTCGGTCAGTTTTTCTTCGACGTTGTGGGCATACTGGTAGCCTTTGCCGTAGCCGATGTTGGCCATCAGCCCGGTGACGGGATTTCTAAGGTGCAGAGGGACAGGTTCGGCGACAGTTTTCTGCGCGTCGCTTTTCACCTCGCCGTAGCCCGTATAGAGCGCGTTGGATTTGGGCGCGAGCGCGAGGTAGACGGTGGCCTGCGCCAGCGCCAGGTCACCTTCGGGCAATCCCACAAAGTGCACGGCCTGCATCGCGGCCACGGCAACTTCCAGCGCCTTGGGATCGGCCATGCCCACATCTTCTGACGCCATGCGGATCAGCCGCCGCGCAACGTAGAGCGGGTCTTCGCCCGCCTCGAGCATCCGCCCCAGCCAGTAGAGAGCGGCATCGGGATCGGAATTTCGCACCGATTTGTGCAGCGCGGAAATGATGTTGAAGTGTTCTTCCCCGGCCTTGTCATACAGCAGCACCTTGCGCTGGATGGCATCCTCGATCAGCTTTTCCGTAATGATCGCGCGCCCCTCCGCATCGCGAGTCGCAGCCGTCGCAGCGGCTTCAAGTGTATTGTAGGCTGTCCGCGCGTCACCGTTCGCGAACACGGAAATCTGGCGCAGCAGTTCGTCGGAAACCACAACCTTCTGGCCGCCCAGTCCGCGCTTTTCATCCTGCAAGGTGCGCTGGAGCAGGGTTACGACTTCTTCGGTGGAAAGCGCGGACAGCATGTAAACCTTGGTGCGCGAAAGCAGCGCGGCATTGACTTCAAAGGACGGGTTTTCGGTTGTGGCGCCGATCAGGACAATGTCACCACGCTCCACGTAGGGCAGGAATGCATCCTGCTGTGCCTTGTTGAAGCGGTGGATCTCATCCACAAAAAGGATGGTTCGCCGCCCGTAATGGCTCGTCTTTTGGGCGGCGGCCATCACGTCCTTGATTTCGCGAATGCCTGACAGCACGGCGCTGAAGCGGACAAAATCGCTTTGGGTCTTGCGCGCCACAATCATCGCCAGCGTTGTTTTCCCTGACCCGGGTGGGCCCCACAGGATCATGGACGCCAGCTCATCGCGCTCGATCTGCAGGCGCAGCGGCTTGCCGGGCCCCAGGATGTGAAGCTGGCCGACGAATTCCTCCAGAGTTTCAGGCCGCATGCGGTCCGCCAGTGGCCGGCGGCCCTGTTCCTGTGTCTCGGAAGGCTGTGTTTCAAACAGGCTCATGGTTGATATTGAAACTTGCGCTGCCGCGCAACCTCATATAAAAAAATGCCCGTGGCCATCGCGGCGTTCAGCGAATCGGCTTCGGCGCGGACCGGAATGCAGAGAAGTTCGGCGGCCTCGCTTGAAATTTCCGCCGGAAGGCCCGCAGCTTCCTGTCCTACCAGCAATGCAATCGAACCGTGCAGGTCCACGCTGGATAAAGCAACGGCACTGTGCGGGTCTGTTCCCAGGATGCGAACACCCGAGTCCCGCAAGAGTTTGAAAACATTCTCTGGCTTCAGGCTTGCAAACACAGGCATGCGAAAAATGGAGCCCGCGCACGACCGCACGGCTTTGGGATTGAAAGGGTTCACCGTGCCCGCCAATGCAACCACGGCTGAGGCTCCCAGGGCGTCGGCGCTGCGGATGATGGTTCCCAGGTTGCCAGGGTCCTGAAGCCCGCAGGCGATCACCAGAATAGCGTTGGGGGATTCTGCCACCGTTTTCAGGTCGTGCGTGGCCAATTCGACAATCGCCGCAACGCCCTGCGGCGTCCGCGTGCCCGCAATCTGGCGGAAGAGCCGGTCGGGGATTTTGGCCAGTTCCACTTCCGCCGGGAGCCGGGCCAGCAATCCCTGGTGCGTTTCTGCCGTTTCGGCGGAAACCAGAACGCTGCGGACCATCGCGCGCGCACCAGGCTTCAGGGCCTCTTCAAGAAAGTGCGGGCCTTCACCGCAAAGCCAGCCGTCACGCGTAAGTCCTTCGGCGAGCGCCCGGCGAAACACTTTGACCAGAGAATTGGTTGCGCTGGTCACTTCCCGAACTTTTGCGCGAACGGACTGCTGATTGGTCTTCATCAGTTCCTGATACAGATTATTGGTCGTGCCAACAACGGCGGGCCTCGCTGTAGCGACGCTCTTTGAACGCCGGCATTTCCAGGACAAACCCGGCGGTCATAGACCGCCTCAGCAAGGACATGTTTCCAGCTTTCCGCCGCTTCCTGAATTGAGTATAAACCACCCGAGGCGGCAAAGAATGGCTGGCGCGGGCCTTTCCCCGCGTCCTGTGATAGAATCGCGCCGCACTCATTTTTCCAAACTTCAGCACGCTTGGA
>JAJYJL010000869.1:4066-4356 GCA_021789565.1 Acidobacteriota bacterium | reverse complement strand
AACTATGGACTCGAAATTCGACACCAGGATGGCCACGAAACACCAGTGGTGTACAACGCTTCTGTCTATCGTGACGAAACAGGCGAGGTCGTGGGAGTTTTTGCCGCCGCCCGAGATATTGCTGAAAGGAAAAAGGCCGAAGCGGCTTTACAGGAAAGCGAGACCAACCTTCGAAAGGCACAGGGCATTGCGCGCGTAGGAAGCTGGCATCTGGATATTTCGACCAATGAGTTTACCTGCTCAGAGGAAGTCTTCCGCATCTTTGGGCTGCGCAAGACGTATTCTCCCAC
>JAJYJL010000869.1:0-4056 GCA_021789565.1 Acidobacteriota bacterium | reverse complement strand
TGAAGGATGCCTGGGTCGCTGCTTTGAAAGGGCATCCATACAACGTTGAGCACCGGATTCTCGTCGGCGACCGCGTAAAGTGGATTCGTGGAAGGGCGACGGTAGAGTTTGATGAACAGAACAGGGCGGTTCGGGGGATTGGAACCGTCCAGGATGTGACGGAGCGCCGGCTGGCTGAGGAACGCCTGAGGAAGTCGGCGGACGAAATCCATGATCTCTACAACAATGCGCCGTGCGGATATCATTCCATTGATCAGGATGGCACGATTGTCCGAATGAATTACACGGAACTCGCCTGGCTGGATTTTTCGAGTACGGAGGTTGTAGGACGGAAAAACTTTTCGGATTTACTCACGCCCGATAGCGTGAGGACCTTCAATGAAGTTTTTCCAAAGTTCAAGGTTGGAGGATCGATACAAGACCTTGAGCTTGAAATGGTCAGGAAGGGCGGTACGATTCTGCCGGTACTTCTCAACGCTACGGCCGTTCGCGACCGCGATGGGCGGTATGTGATGAGCCGTGCCACTGTTTATGACATTACGGCGCGTCGGCAGGCGGAAAACCAGGTGCGTCGGCTTGCCCAGCTCCAGACCGTCGTGGCGGGGCTGGGTGCATATGCTTTGCGGAGGGCCACGCTGGATGAAGTGATGAAAGAAGCTGTGGCGCAGGTTTCGGGGGCCCTCGGTACGGAGTTTTGCAGAGTTTTGGAGCTGTTGCCGAGCCGTGATGGCTGCCTGCTGAGATGGGGAACCGGCTGGAAGGCAGGATATGTAGGAAGTTCCATCGTCAATGCCGGTGAAGAGTCACAAGCAGGTTTTACCCTGCTTTCGGCTGAACCTGTGGTGGTCGAAGATTTTCGAAATGAGAAGCGGTTTGTTGGATCGGATCTGCTCCTTGAACATGGGGTCACGAGTGGCGTCAGTGTGGTCATTCCTACCAAGGAAGGACCATACGGCGTGCTAGGGGCGCATACTCGGACGTGGCGGACATTTACAAGGGATGAAGTTAGCTTCCTCCAGGCTGTTTCCAATATCCTGGGTTCGGCAATCGAACGCCATCGGACAGAGACCCAGTTGCTGAGAATAAACCGGACCAACCGGGCACTCAGCCGTTGCAATGAGGCAATGGTTCGTGCCCAGGAGGAGTCAACATTTCTGCAGCAGATTTGCGACCTGATTGTTGAAGAGGGTGCCTACCGACTCTGCTGGGTGGGACGCGCCGAAGGTGACGAAGCAAAGTCCGTTTTGCCCCTGGCACAGGCGGGCTTTGAAGAAGGGTACATGAGCAAGCTGAAAATCACCTGGGCAGATTCGGAGCGGGGCCGCGGGCCAACAGGCACGAGCATTCGGACGCGGCAGACGGTCTGCATAAGGAACATTGCGACAGATCCCGTAATGCTACCCTGGCGGGAAGAAGCTTTGAAACGTGGCTATGCTTCTTGTATCTCGATCCCCTTGCTGGTGGACTCGGAAGTCTTTGGTGCTATCAATATTTACGCTCCAGAACCAGAAGCCTTTGGTGATGAAGAAGTCCATTTGCTTACCGAGTTGGCAAGTGACCTTGCGTTTGGAATCACGGCGCTGCGGACGAGAGCTCAGCGCGAAAGGGCTGAGGAGGATATTCGCAAACTGAATGCGGAGTTGGAGGAGCGTGTCATTGAGAGGACTGCCGAACTCCAGGCGGCTAACCTTCTCAAAGATGAACACCTGGCGCGAGAGCAGGCAGTCACGGCGGAACTTGAGCGGGCACATGAGCGTGAAGCCGATCTTGGATACAAAATCCAGAGAACTTTGCTGCTTGACCAGCCACCGGTTGATGTTCCGGGGCTGCGTGTGGCCGCGCTGACCATCCCCTCGCAAAGGATCGATGGAGATTTCTATATCTTTTTCAGGCATCGGGACCACTGCCTCGACGTTATTGTCGGTGACGTGATGGGCAAGGGGATTCCGGCCGCATTGGTGGGTGCTGCCACCAAGAGCTATTTCCTGAAAGCCCTTAGCCACCTGAATGCTTTTGCCAAAGGCGGCAAACTTCCTGAACCTAAGGAAATAGTAATGCTGTCCCATGCCGAAGTGGTCCGGCAACTTATTGATCTGGAAAGTTTCGTTACCCTGAGTTATGCCCGCCTGGACGTACACGAACGGCGCCTTGACTTGGTGGATTGCGGACATACTGGAATCGTTCAGGTGCATGGGAGTACTGGTACGTGCGACGTGTTGCATGGGGAGAATCTGCCTCTGGGAGTACGAGAGGGAGAGATCTACGACCAGATCTCGGTATCCTTTGAACCGGGAGACCTGTTTTTCTTTTATTCTGATGGAATTACGGAGGCGCGAAACGCGGCCGGAGAACTTTTTGGCACAGCTCGTCTGCTGGAGCAGATCAAAGCAAGCAGCCAGCTTGATCCTGCAGCTTTCATCGAGGCCATTCGCAACACCGTTTATATCTTTTCAGGGTCTGACCGACTGACCGACGATCTGACCAGTGTCGTCGTAAAAGTGGAGAGCCAGGAAACACCGGTTGCAAACGATGAGATTGAAATTCGCAGCGATCTCAAGTATCTTTGCGAAGCTCGGGATTTTGTGGCCTCGTTTTGCCGCAGCCTTCCGGGGGGGCCGCTCAGTCGGGAAAGTATGAGTTCTCTAGAACTTGCGGTTAACGAGGCTGCTTGTAATATTATGAAACACGCATACCACGGCAGGAAAGACCGATGGATTAATGTGGAATGCGAAGCCTTTCCCAGTCGGGTCGTGATTCGGTTATATCATTTGGGAGATTCATTCGATCCTTCGGGACTGGCCCCCCCGATATTGGATGGATCACGTGAGTCGGGTTTTGGAGCATACATTATTTCCAAGAGCACCGATGACGTGAGATACTATCGCGACGAGCGCGGCATGAATTGCATTAGTCTGGTCAAGAAGCGAAACTCATAGCACGGAGGGAAAGACGACCCGATGGAAGTTGCTGTTGATTTGATTGGAGAAGTTGGAGTTGCAGAAGTGCCGGTAGACGAACTGGATGCGAACAACGCACCAGAGTTCAAACGTGACATTATGCCTGTTGTGGAGAGGAACACCAAGCTCGTGCTTGACATGAGCCGGCTGCACTTTGTGGATAGCTCCGGGTTGGGTGCGATCCTTTCTTGCCTACGGCAATTGAGTGCCAAAGGGGGGGACCTGAAGCTCTGTTGCATGTCGAAGCAGGTGCGGGCGGCTTTTGAACTTGTCCGCATGCATCGGATCTTTGATATCTATCCCACAAGGGAGGATGCTGTCCGAGCATTTGAGCCATAGCGCCGCGCTGGAAACACATAGCTTGCAATGAAGTTGAGTCCTGTCTGAGATGTTCTTCTCCAGTTGTTCAGAGGTAGTTACCCCGGAGAAGGCGCAACCTGCAAGTCTCCATGAGGGTACTCGTGTCTCCAACTTATTGGTAGCCACTACGTCTTACTTCCATTAAGGTAAGAAGATGGAGAGGAAACAGGTTTTGCCCGAATTTGACGACCAGCCTGAAATAGTTTCCATTTCTGCGATTGAAGAATCGATTCGTCGGCATGCGAAGTATTCACTGGCGAAGCCTTGGCCCGACCTTTCGACGAATGACGTCCTTTCCGCGGTTGCGCTTTCCGTCCGCGACCTGCTCGTGGAACGGATGCTGGAAACCGATGAGCAGTATCGCGCCGGAGACCTGAAGAGTCTCAGCTACATCTCCATCGAATTTCTCATCGGACAGTCGCTGACAAACCATCTATATAACCTCCGAGTATTTGACCAATACCGGGAAGCGCTCAGGAATCTGGGCGCCAACCTGGAAGATCTGGAAGAGTCGGAAGGGGATGCCGCCCTCGGGAACGGCGGACTGGGCCGTCTGGCAGCCTGTTTCCTGGATTCGCTCGCCACGTTGGGCATGCCGGCTTACGGCTATGGCATCAATTACGAGTACGGCCTCTTCAAGCAGGAAATCGACAATGGTTACCAGCGGGAAAAGCCTGAAAACTGGCTCGCGCAGAGCAGTCCCTGGGAAATCGGGCGCACTGAGGAGACCTGCCTTGTC
>JAJYJL010000016.1:403-21572 GCA_021789565.1 Acidobacteriota bacterium | reverse complement strand
GGGCATGGTGATCAAAGACGGCTCCAAGATGTCAAAATCGAAGGGCAACGTGGTCGATCCCACGGCCATGTTTGAGCAGTACGGAGCGGACACCGTGCGGCTCTACATGCTGTTTGCAGCGCCGCCCGAGAAGGACCTTGACTGGAGTGACACCGGCATTGAAGGCGCTTCGCGATTCCTCCACCGGGTTTACCGGGTGATTGCCAAACATGCCGACACCGTGCGTGCCGTGGAATCTCTGCTGGGCATGGAACCCCGCCCGTCGGCTTCGCCCGCCTACACGCCCGATGAGCGGAAACTCCTGCGCAAGGCCCACCAGGTGCTGCGGCACGTGACTGAAGACATGGAGGAGCGCTGGCACTTCAACACCGACATTGCGCTCACCATGGAACTGGTGAACGAGCTTGCGGAGTTGGATTCCAGCATTTCAGGCGGCAAGGTGCGCCCGGAAACAGTTAAAGAAACACTTGAGGCATTGGTTCTTATCCTTGCGCTTTTCACGCCTCACATCGCTGACGAACTTTGGGAAGGCCTCGGCCATTCCGGGGCGACTTTGCGCGTAGCATGGCCGGCCTATGATCCCGAGCTTGCCGCTGAAGAAGAACTTGAGATTCCCGTGCAGGTAAACGGCAAGCTGCGCAGCAGGATTCGCGTGGCCGTCGATGTAACGGAAGAGGAAATCCGCCGGCTGGCCCAGGCTGATGCAAAAGTCGCCGAGCATCTCGACGGCCGCCAGATCGTCAAAATCATCGTTGTACCCCAAAAACTCATCAATATCGTGGTCAAATAGTTCGTCTCCGTCTGGTTGTTCAGTCGTCGATTTGCTCTTTCGGGCGGCGGCCCATGTCTGCATGCTGAAAGAGCAGGGAACAGGCCGGCCCATCCGTTGGTTTGTCCCGCTTCCTGTGACTCCTGCAGTCGATTCGGGCGCACATCCTGGTGTCGTGCCACCATTGGAATGCCCCTTTCCGAGAAAGGCCATCCTCAGGCGGATCCCAAACCGCGCCCAACAGGAATTTGGAGGTCGTTTCCGACTGGATCGTGATCCGGGCCTGACCGGCAAAATTGCCCCGCAGACCAAGTCTTTGGTTTGCCGGCTTACCGTCAAAGTGAATTGCAGGACTTTCCAAACTCCCCGTAGCTCAGCCCCACGAGCCTCGCTGCGCTCACTGTGCCGGGCGAAAACTAAGCGTTCGTCCCTTCGTCATAGTGCGGGACTAAGAAGATAGCTATGACTGTCCGCCGGGTTGCGAGAAGACCGTGGTGGAAAGGTCGTGGGGTAAGTCATAACCATATCTATCGGAGTCCAAAAAGAAAGTAAATGGGAGTTTCGGCGCAACCTCAGGGTTCTGACCCCTGGCAAATGTAAACTACTGAATGGCCGATCCGAAAGTCTTTGGAATCTTGAGATTCTAAGTTGCTGTGTGCGCTGATGAATGCGCGTTCGTCCCGAGAACTGCAAGGCTAACCTCGTGCTGCTGCTTCACGACCTCGCTAGAGAATCGCTTCCACCTTTCAGCACCCATCACAGAATAAAAATACCCATAATTAAAGTTCTTCGCCTTGCGGATTTGACTGACGCGCTCCCGGAACTGCAGCATCTCGCAGCACAGTTCATGGATGGCTTCTAGATCCGGACCAAATTCTAATTCGATATCCTTGCGCAACTGTTCATGACTGATTCGACGAAGGTAGTCGTCCCAGAGGCAATGCATCAGGTCGTGAAATCGGCAGTAGTACACATCCCACAAATTGCGGCAATCTGCCCAGTCGTCTACCGTGACAGTGGGTTTAGTCTCTAGCGCGATAATTGTCCTTTCAATCTGCGTTCGTAAAAGGTTTCCCATTGACAAGAAGATATGGAGGAAATTGGGAATTCCCTCGAGTATGCGGGTTTCCGTATGCCGTCGTAGCTTTCTCAAATGGCGCTCAAAGAAGTTGAGCGTAGCCTCATGTAGGTCTTTGCAGATCTGCAGATTCCGCTCGCCGAGCGTACGCATTCCCCCATCGTCACTCCAAACAGGCCGTTGCCGAATGACGTGCCGACTCGGCACGTTCAGTAGAGGTATGTCGCAGAAATTGAGGAAATTCAACAATGCAGAATTATCGCCGGCCCGTAACAGATCATTAAGGACAGCAAAGAACTGGCTCGCGCTCTGGTTAGCTTCTCGGAATCTCCGCTCCTGCCGGACGGCTTCGTGGCTCTCAATGTCTAGCAGATTGGTCAACAAAATCTTATTGCTCAGATATTGCCCAGTAATGCTGTCCTTAAGGGTGATGCAACTTGAACGTTGACTGAGGATGGCCAGCAGTTGTTTTGGGACAGTGGCTGTGCATCTGTTCTGCGACTGTCGAAGTGTTTCGAGGTTGCGTCCTCCCGGCTCATCCCACTCGATGTTAGTGGAAACGGAACTAGAGAATTCCCCTGCGAATGAACCGTGAAGGAAAATTTTATTCCCATCTAGGATCGCTTCCGCAAGCTGAAATGGCTTTACTTGTGCATTCGATGATTTGGGCTCGCGGGTGGCTGTATCGAGGTGGTCATCGCTCGCCAGGCGATACGCGTTTCCACAAGGGTCCAGAAATTGTTTGAGATCAACCGTATTCGTTTTCAGAGATGGCACCGCAATAAGCACTTCAACATTGCCATTGTGGGCGTTACAAAGAAGTGCCGGCGAGGTAAAGTTGGCGCTCCCATAAACGATGCAACAAGTTCTTGAGGATTCAATTACGATCGCCTTAGCGTGCAGCGCCTGCTGGTAACCTTCATCTTCGTAATGGCAAAAGAGCACTTCTGCTTTCCCGGATTTTACCAATTTGTGCTTCAGCCACGCTCGCGTTAAGGTCGTGCGTCCATTTTCTGTATAGATGAAGAGCTTCGAAGGCTTCAGATCGCCAACCACCAAATCGATCAAATCAGGTTCAGAGTCAAAGAAGCGTGAAATGACGTGCATTCGATCGGCCTTTCCAGGCAGGATTTCCTGAAGCTGCTCCCAAAGAGGCCGGTCGAGGTTGTGAAGGAACCGAATGGGCCTTGCCCCATCCTTAGGGGGGGCTTGTAACCAAGGGGTAGCCCGATAAAGCTCGTCCACATTTGAACGCAGGTTCTCGCTAGGCCACCGTTGTACCAGGGTGCGCAGGAATTCGAAAGCCTCACAAAATAGATAGTGAAGATGTTCGTCCTCCCTCTCTTCAAAATCGTATTGGTCGACAATTTCTGCGTTGGAGGTTAAGCCTGGTCTTGTAAGGTTGGCACTGCCAAGGATCAGTCGTCCGGTGGTTTTCGTCGTCAGTAGGAAGAGTTTTGGATGAAAGCGCCCTGGGACGGCGATTGGATGTACGAGGTATCTTAGATTTGCAAGTCTCGGCCGCTCAGCAGGGGGCGCCGCAATTATGGTCTCATAGATTCCACGGTCGACCAAGACTGAAAGATTGCCATTGTTCGCAAGAGACGGAAAATTCTCGATGCAGTAGTCTTCGAAGAACATGGGATCAAAGGTGTATGTTGTGAAAATTGCGTTGTGGAAAGTGTTTTGTGATAACGCGTCTTGAAGATTGAGCCCTCTACGTCTCTTCCTGGCTGCCATGTTTTAACTCGATACTTTCGAAAGCGCTCGGCGACCTTCTTTTGTGACGGATATGCCTCCGCCTTTATCTACCTTCAATAAGCCAAGGTCCGTCATGATTCTTGCGCAGTTCCAATGTCGCGATGCTCGAAATCCAGGCACATAATCCTGATCTTTGACTACCCGTCCCTCAACAGTGTGGAGCCAGCAGCTTTCGAGTTTACCCTTCTCATACATCACCCTGTCGTGCCACTGAAGAATCAACGGTTCAATGAAGTGCTGAAAGGCTGATTGCCACGTTAACTTCGGGTTTAGCCACTCGTCCAAATAAGGTAATACTGTCCCTGCCCAGAGATTTGACCCTGCTTTTGAGCTTACATGGCGACTATACTCGTTGGGGCTGTTTCTCCATTTCGCGTATAGGACGGACAGCATTGCCACGGCCACAGCTGCGCGGGTGCCGGCCCCCTTGGTTCCGAGATTGATGATGGCTCTTTCGCTCTGCCTGCTTTTCGCTCCGAACTGGATTTGTGCATTACGGCAATCCGCTGCCGTAGGTTTGCTGGTTATCTTAATGTTCTCCAAAAGGTTGCAGGGCTTGCTACAATCGCCAAAGACTGACCCCAGCGTTGACTTAAAAGCCTTGCCGCAAAGCTTTTCACAGATTGTTTCCACCGCCAGGCCACTTGGTTCGTGGGCTATGACGTCAAGCACGCCTGTCAAAAGGTGCTCCAAGGCCAAAGTAACGTACTCGTGGACACAGAATTGTTTCCAAAAGCCGAAGCAAGCTTCCAGTCCAGCCGGGGAAGTATATGGAATCACCTTCTTGTCATCTGGCAATAGAACCTCATAGTAGTATGGCGGGTACACTAAATACTCATCAATGTTTGAGATTGACGGGCGGAAACCTGCTTGATTATACCGTGCTGCAACATCCAACACGAGCCCCAAGGTATGCCTCCGCAGCGTGTCAGCATGTGACGGCTGCGGCTTATCCCAAGCGAAGAAAAGATCTCGTAGCAAATTCCTCTCCAGACGCGATGAGGGACTTTGAAGGGCATCGAGTGAGAAAGCTTCCGCCGACTTTTCAAGGACAGTCAAAGGAATCGTGTTTTCCCGAAAACACTCCCTCTTGCAGTACAGGGTTGATGCTGCCTTTTGGTCGAAGGCCTTTGCCAATTCCTCTGCCCTACCAGGGGCACATTGGTCAATTCCACCTTCGGTTTCTGTTAAGCCCAACTGATCGAGCGACCCACCATAATACTGGCCGTACCCGCCCATGCTGTTCGACGGCAAGACTTTGAAGTTAGTCTCAACTTCGCCCTCTTGTTTGTACCTTGCCATCCTCGGATGAACTGCGAAGTAACCAACCACGGAAGATTTCGGATCTAACCAAAGGGTGGAAATTGCCATGAAAGCTTCTCTCCGTCGGAAGGCCCTTGTGAATTGCTCGAAGGTGTGCGGCTGCTCAGAAAGCTTAATCTGCCAAAGGCACCAAGGGTAGAAGGAATAGTACCTAGCGCGACTCGTTTGCGTGATGATTCCCGACAGCAAGTAGTCCGTGATCATTGCCGAGACACGTGAGAGACCTAGGGGATCGCGGCCTCCCGTTTCTGTCACGACACGCTTGCTCCATCGAGGGATTTGCACTGCCGGGGTCACTGGCATCACCAGTATATAGTAGCCAAATTCATTGGAATGTAAACATCTAGGTGGAACGTCCTGGATGCATGCTTGATGGGTCTCAAGTTGCGGAAGCTGGAAGTCGTCTATCTCGTGGAATTGTGACGCCTGGCTTTTGGTACTGGATTGAGTTGTAAAGTCTACATTGCTTGATCGGTGCCGCTTCCCGACCGGCCAAATTGCCGGTAACGGCCTATGCGGGGATTGGGAATGGGTGGTTCTGGAGGCAGTGACGGATTTTCTCTGCGCGCTTTTTGGCGCGTTCCTGTCATGTTTGCGTGCGGGTAGAGCAGGGAACAGGCTGGGCCATTTTTCCAGACGCGGCGGCCGAATAGCATGAAGAAGAGTGGACCACTGACTGAGGGCGAACAGGAAGACCTTTCGATCAGAGCCAGTCCCACTCTCGTCATTCCGAGGGGCGAGGTATTTTGTCGGCCCGAGGAATCTGCTTTGTTTTCAGTCACCCGATCAAAAGCAGATTCCTCGCTTCGCTCGGAATGACGAGTTCCGGACGATTTTTCAACAACCTGCTAAAGAGCTTTGACATTTAATCAGAGCCAGAGTTGCTTTGACGACGGAAAAGGAATACGATGAATGGTTATGAAGGGGCGAATACTGCGCGTTTTCGTTCTGCTATGGCTTGCCTGGTACATTTGGGGGCCAGTGGACCCGATAGTGGACTGGTGGGACACGCCCCGCCAGACCATGGCGGACATGGTGCGCGCGGCCGGCGGCATGGTGGTGCTGATGGGCGCCGGGTTCGCCACGGCGCGGCTGCAAGGCCGCAGGCTGCGAGACGCTTTTCGGCTGCATTCGCACACCATGCTCAGCTTTGTGGTCCGTTCGGTCCAGCGATTGACAGTGGCCCTGCTTTCCATTCCCGTGCAACCGGCCCACGCTCCTCCTGCCCCGCTTCGAATTTAAACTCCCTTCCATAACCCGCCAGTTGTTATGCGCGCCGTAGTGTTTCTGCGCGGCGTGGCCTTTCCGGCACGGGACGGCGCCCTCGCGCGGCGCGGCTTCCGGCCGGTCCTTCTATCAAAAGTCCTGAAAAGGAGCATGGCTCATGAAGAAGCTTTTGCTTGCTCTGGCCGCCGTGGCGGCACTCACCGCATGCGCGCCCGCCGTGCGCTATCATCCCAAGCCCATCGTCCCCGCAATCACGGCGGAACGACTGGAAAGCCGCACGTTGAATGGCCCCGGCCTGCGGCAGTTTGTGGAAGGAAATCTCGGACACAAGATGAGCGCATGGCCGCTGCAGGCGTGGGGCCTGAAGGACCTTACGCTCGCGGCCTACTACTACAATCCTCAAATGCAGATTGCGCGGGCCCAGGCTGCGGCGGCGCAGGCGGCCATCATCACGGCGGGCGAGCGGCCGAACCCAACGATGAGCCTCCGGCCGGGCATTCCCAGCCCTTGGCTGCTGGATTTCAATTTCAATGTCCCCATTCAGACCGCGGGACGCCGCGCGCACAAGATCGAGCAGGCCACAGCACTCAGCCAGGCGGCAAGTTTCAACCTTGCTGCCACCGCATGGCGGGTGCGAAGCGGGGTGCGTTCGGCGCTGGTCAAATACTTATTCGACCAGGAACAGGCCGAACTTGCGCACGCGGAGGAGAGGCTCGGGAGCGAACAAGTTCAGGGTCTCCGAGTGCGGCTGGTTGCAGGCGATATCTCCCGGCCCATGGTCGCCACGGCCGAGACCAATCTTCTCAATGCGCGACTGGCCGTGCGAGTAGCGGAGGGCCGCATCTCGCAAGACCGCGCCGCACTGGCAGCCGCGATCGGCGTGCCGCAAAAGGCGATTGAAGGAATGCACCTGAGCTGGCCGGAATTTAACGATCTGCCCTCCGCTGCGTCCCTTTCCCCCCAGAAGATCCAGCGCGAGGCCGTGCTCAACCGGCTGGACGTTCGGCAGGCCCTTGCCGAATACGCGGCCGCCGAGGCTGCACTTCAACTGGAAATTGCCCGCCAGCACCCGAACCTCCAGATCGGCCCGGGTTATACATTTGAGGAGGGCACCAACTTCTTCACAACCGGCCTCGCGGCGACGCTTCCGATTTTCAACCGAAATCAAGGACCGATTGCGCAGGCCGAAGCCGCGCGCAAACTCGCCGCTGCACGGTTTATGCAGGTGCAAGCCAATGCCATTGCCCAGAGCGAGGCGGCGCTTGCGCGCTACCGGTCCGCTATGGGCGAGTGGCAGGACGCTCAGGAGTCTGCGCACCAAGTCCGCCACATCCTTGTGCCGCTGTCAAAGCAATCGCTCGCTATCGGTGAAACAGACTGGCTTGCGCTCAACGGGATCCAACTCGAAGACGTTGCCGCGGCCGGAGTAGCGCTTCAATTCCTTGACCAGACGCAGCAGGCGCTCGGCCAGCTTGAAGATGCGGTCCAGCGTCCGCTGGGGCCGGGAGAAGCCGCTCCCGCAGCTATTCCAAATTCGAAAACACATCGAAAGGAGGCGCGATGAAGAACCCGGCTACCAAGTCAATTTTCGCGGTGGCCTTCGCCATGTTGATGGCGATTGTGCTGCTTCGCATGTTTGCCTTGACACGGAAAGATCCGCCAGCTCAGGGGGAAGCGGAAAAGGAAGAAAGCACAAAGACGCCTTCCCGTGTCGTGACCGAGAATGGAAGGACAATCATCAAACTCAGCTCCGAAACCCGGAAACGCGCGGGCCTTAAGGCTGTTCCTCTGGAAGCAGGGCGCGAGCAGGAGCAAGTTTCCGCGCCAGGGGTCGTGCTTGACGTCCAGGGGCTCGTAAATCTCACGACGAGTTACGCCTCGGCCCAGGCGAATCTGCGAAAGGCGGAGAACAACCTTAGCGTTTCGCAGTCTGAATACGACCGTCTGAAAAGTCTCTATGCAAAGGAGCAAAACGTTTCCCAAAAGGCTTTCCAGGCAGGCGCCGGGGTCTTCCACAACGATCAAACCGACGTTCAGACGGCACAGCAGAACATTGATTTGGTGACCGCCGCTTTGCGGCAAAGCTGGGGGCATCGGATCGCCCAATGGGTCGCCGCCGATCCTCCAACCCTGAACCGCATTCTCAACCGCGAGGATGTGCTGGTTGAGATTACCCTGCCGGCGGACGGGGCCGCAACAGCGCCGGCTGAACTTTCGCTGGAACTTCCAAACCAGCGGCGCGTGGTGGCGAAGCTGGTGTCGCGCTTTCCTCGAGTCGATCCCCGCATTCAAGGCGCAAGTTTCCTGTACGTGGCGCGCGCGGAAGCCATGTTAGCGCCCGGCCTGAATGTTGTCGCCCATTTCAGGCACGGACCGCGCTTAAAGGGCGTCATCGTTCCGTCTTCCGCGGTTTTTTGGTGGCAAGGGGAACCCTGGGTTTACGTTGAGACGGCATCCGGAGAATTCACTCGCGAGGCTGTTCAAGCCGAGCACCCCGTTACCGGCGGCTTCTTTTGCACTGCGGGCTTCGTACCAGGAGAAAAGGTTGTGGTTAGGGGCGCAGAGGAGCTTCTTGCCATCGAACTGAACCCGACCCCGCAGACCTAAAGCGGCGAGGAAGAGGAAGGAGAATAAGACTAAGATGCTGAGCGCAATTGTCCGGTCAGCCCTACGCCGCAAGTGGCTCATCCTGGTGCTTGCGGCGGTGCTTCTGGGTTATGGAGTCTATTCGCTTACGCAGGCAAAGTATGACGTGTTCCCCGAGTTCGCGCCCCCGACGGTCGCGATCCAGACCGAAGCGCCTGGCCTTTCGCCCGAGCAGGTCGAACTCCTGGTGACTCAGCCGGTTGAATTCGCCATCAACGGCGTGACAGGGATCCAGTCACTTCTCTCAAAATCCATCCAGGGGTTGTCGGTGGTGCATGTCGTTTTCAAACCGGGCAGCGGTGTCTATCTGGACCGGCAATTAGTGGCGGAGCGGCTCGCGACGCTCCAGGGCCGGCTGCCTTCGGGCGTACAGCCGCCGATTATGACTCCGCTGACCAGTTCCACCAGCGATGTGATGGCGATGGGCCTGACCTCGTCGAAAGTTTCGCCGATGCGGTTGAGAACCGTGGCGGATTGGGTCGTTCGCCCGCGTGTGCTCGCCGTGCGGGGCGTGGCCAGCGTGTCGATTTGGGGCGGCCAGATCAAGCAGTATCAGATTCAGTTCATTCCCCAGCGCTTGATTCAGTACAACTTGAGCGTGGACCAGGTTCTTGCGGCGGCCCGCGACGCGGCCGGATTGCGCGGCGCAGGCTTCATTGACACCGCAAACCAGCGCTTCAACGTCCATCCGGAAGGCCAATCGCTCACTACTGGCGAACTGGCCAACACAGTCCTTGTCCATCACAACGGGGCCAACGTGACGCTAGGGCAGGTGGCGCACGTGGTGGAGGGCCCCGAGCCGCCCATCGGGGCCGCCCTCATCGATGGCAAGCCGGGGGTCATCATCAAGGTAACAGAGCAGTATGGATCCAACACGCTCAATGTTACACAACGGCTCGACACGGCGCTCAGCGAACTTCGTCCAACGCTTCGCCGCCAGGGCATCAACCTGGACGGCACGCTTTTTCGTCCGGCTAATTTTATTGAAACGTCCCTGGGAGGCCTGCGCTCCTCGCTCACGGTCGGCGCGATTCTGGTGGTTATTGTCATCTTTCTTTTCCTATTCGACTTTCGAACGGCAGCGATTTCCTGCACGGCCATCCCGCTCTCGCTTCTCGCGGCCGTAACCGTGATGGACCACATGGGCTACACGCTCAATACCATGACCATCGGCGGCCTTGCCATCGCCATCGGGGAGGTCGTGGACGACGGGGTGATTGATGTGGAAAACATCCTTCGCCGCCTTCGGGAAAACCGCCATGCTGAAAATCCCCGGCCCATTATTCGGGTCGTGCTGGACGCTTCGATCGAAGTGCGCAGCGCCGTCGTCTACGCGACTTTCGCGGTGGTGTTGGTCTTTTACCCGATTCTGATGATGAGCGGCGTGCCAGGCGCGCTTTTCCGCCCATTAGGTCTCGCCTATATCTTTTCGGTGCTCGCCTCTCTGCTCGTGGCGCTCACCGTCACCCCCGCCCTCTGCCTGGTACTTCTCGGGCCGAAGGCCAAAGTGCTCGGTAAGGCAGACCCTCCGATTGTGCGATGGTTAAAGGCCGGGTACCGCCGCGTCCTGCTGCTGGTCGAGCGTGGACCGGCCTTTGTGATAGCGGGCGTCGTCGCTGTGACTCTTGCCGGCGTTTTGATATTGCCTGTTTTCCGCTCCACTCTTCTGCCGCAGTTCCGGGAAGGACATTACATCGTTCACATGGTCACCGAACCGGGGAGTTCGCTTCAGGAATCGCTCCGCACAGGGAAACATGTCTCCATGGCTTTATTGAAGGTGCCGTACGTCCGCCGCGTGGGCCTGAAAGCTGGCCGTGCGGAGTTCGCCGAGGCCCGCGGCCCTTTCCAAAGTGAGTTTGATGTGGACCTCAAGCGCGGGCTGAATGGCCAACAGAATATGGCTGCGCTCCAAGGAATCCGCCGCGTCCTCGATGAGTTTCCGGGTGTCACGCTCACCGTTAACACCTTCTTGGCCGAAAGAATGGAGGAAATTCTGTCCGGCTACACGGCTCCGGTCGTGGTCAACATTTATGGACAAAACCTGGACACCCTCGACCGGGAAGGGCAGGAAGTCGCTCGGATACTCCGTTCGATTCCTGGCGCGAGAACGGTCCAGATTCAATCGCCTCCCGGGACTCAGCAGATCATCGTGCGCATTCATCCTCCGGCGCTCGCGCGCTGGGGCTTTGAACCGATTCCAGTCCTCGATGCGGTCCAAACGGCATTTGGAGGTCTCGAAGTGGGCCAGGTATATCAAGGCAATGAGGTCTTTAACCTTAACGTTGTTCTCGACCCGGCCGATCGCCAGAACCCCATGGGAGTAGGCGCGATTCCACTGAAGAGCCCTGCCGGAAATTATGTGCCGCTCGGCGAGCTCGCCAACGTCTATGAAAGCTCCGGAAGGTTCGTCATCCTCCACAACGGCGCGCGCAGGGTGCAGACCATCACGCTCTACGTTTCCGGGCGGGGGATTGGCTCTTTCGTCCAGCAGGCCCAGCAAGCCGTTGCGAGCAGGCAGAAGTTTCCCGCTGGCAACTATGTTGAATTTACCGGCACGGCTGAGGCTACAGCCAAAGCCCACACGGAATTGCTCGTCCATTCGCTCCTGGCCGGGCTGGTGATGATCGCCCTGCTCTCGATTGTGATGATGAATTACCGAAACCTTCTCCTTGTGCTCGCCAATATTCCCTTTGCACTGGTGGGAGGAGTGCTGGCTGCCTTCTTTGTCACTGGCCAATCGCTCTCGCTCGGCTCGATGGTTGGTTTCATCACACTATTTGGGATAACGCTTCGGAACTCCATCATGCTCATCTCGCACTACGAGCACCTGGTGTCAGAGGAAGGCATGGAATGGGGCCTGGAAGCGGCCCTGCGCGGGGCTTCGGAACGGCTGGCGCCCATCCTCATGACCGCGCTGGTGACCGGCCTGGGATTGCTGCCCCTGGCGCTTGCCAGCGGGACGGCAGGGCGTGAAATCGAAGGGCCCATGGCCATCGTCATTCTGGGCGGGCTGTTGACATCTACCCTGCTGAACCTGCTGGTGCTGCCTACGCTTTCATTGCGGTTTGGAAGATTTGCAAAACACGCCGGAGATGCGGAATAAACGGAGAAACCCCTAAGCGGAAGGCCTGAAAGTCGCTATCGCCAGATTGCGCGCTGCGTTTCCCGGCTCCTGCGCGCAGGCGGGGTTCCAGGCGGAGTTCGGAAGGGGACCATTTTATCTGAGGGTCGATTCCCACATATCCCACGACTTTCCTGCTGGTGCCAGGTTGCAAGATAGTCGCCGCCCGGGCGGGCAAGCGGAGGGCTAATCGTCCGTAGCAGGACGGCTTGGGCCGCCATTAACATAGCGGAGCACAGTGTGGTTCTGAACGGAGTCGAACCATCTATGTCTGAACTCCTTGCCCTCGTCGGACATCAGCCACTGGCGGAAGTTGTCGGCGTGCTGCTGCGAAGGCCAGAAAGCCTCGTTCAGGTATTTCGGGCGGCGCTCGGGTTTGCCTTTGGTGTAGTTGCCCTGGATACCGTCAATGAAGACCCAGGTCTTGCGTTCCAGGCATCCGTAGCGCCTGGTGATCACGTCCAGACGGGCATCCAGCCACTCAATGAAGGATGTCTCCTGCACTCCAGGCTTGACGTCAAAAACATGGACCACTCGGAACATGGCGCACCGCCTTGATTTGTTTTGGGGGCCCAGAGGATAGTAACCCGGTCAATCTAAAATTTCAACACTATAGAACTTTATGGGTGAATGCCGCGTGTTTCCCGCGCAGCACGGGTTCTCAGGCGCCTCTGCCCGCGGGCGTCTGCTATTTCCGTTGACCGCCGCGGACTGCCTGGGCCGATTCTTTTCGAGAGGCGACCTATCCGGTTTTCAGCCCCGAAGCTGAAAAAACGGTCGTCCAAAAACTCTGACTTTCTTTGCAGCGGAACTTGCGCTAATCTGCTGGAGACATCTGCAAGAACGGCGCAAGAGAAATTCAAAAATTGTCGGGGGTCTCGAGATGGCGGACATCAACATGCCGATTCCGCGGGCAGGGTTTGGCCAGACGTCACGAAGGGATCTGTGGTGGGCACAGCCGCTGATGGTATTCCTGGGCCTCTCAGCTTTTGTGGTTTATGCCACATGGGCAGCCCTGCAGGGAACGCACTATCGCTTTGGTCCTTATCTTTCGCCTTTCTACTCGCCTGATTTGTTCGGTGATGCACAAGCATGGTTTGGCGCCAAGCCTTCATGGTATCCAGGCTGGCTGCCTTTCTCTCCGGCAATTTTCATCCTCTGGGCGCCGGGCGGCTTTCGCCTGACCTGCTACTACTACCGTGGAGCCTATTACAAGGCCTTCTGGTCTGATCCGCCCTCCTGCACGGTGGGCGAGCCGCGCAAGTGTTACCGTGGCGAGCGCTCCTTGCCTTTAATCCTGCAGAATTTCCATCGTTATTTCCTGTACATTGCGCTGCCCTTTCTCGTCATCCTGGCAACCGACGCCTGGAGGGGTTTCTGGTTCAACGGACACTTCAGCGTCCACGTCGGGAGCCTGGTGCTGGTGGTGAACGTCATCCTGCTGGGGTCTTACACGCTGGGATGCCATTCGCTTCGGCATCTCACGGGCGGATTGATGGATGCCTTATCGCCGGCGCGCAAGAAAGTCTACAACTGCGTGAGCGCGATGAACGCGTATCACATGAGGTACGCCTGGCTCAGCCTGTTCTGGGTGGCGTTTGCGGATTTCTACGTCAGAATGTGCTCGATGGGAATCTGGACGGACTGGAGGATTTTCTGATGCCGGAATACCAGGTCCACGAGCACGACGTTCTGGTGATCGGGGCGGGGGGAGCGGGACTTCGCGCCGCCATTGCAGCCTCTGCGGCGGGCGTGTCCGTTGGGGTTGTCACCAAGAGCCTGCTGGGCAAAGCCCATACGGTGATGGCAGAAGGAGGCATTGCGGCGGCACTGGCCAACGTGGACGAGCGCGACAACTGGAAGGTCCACTTTGCCGACACCATGCGCGGCGGCCAATATCTGAATGACCCGCGCATGGCCCAGCTCCATGCGCAGGAAGCGCCGGATTGCGTCCGCGAGCTGGAGGCCTGGGGAGCGGTGTTTGACCGCACGGCGCAGGGAAAAATCCTGCAGCGGAACTTTGGCGGCCACAAATATCCGCGCCTGGCCCACGTGGGTGACCGCACCGGCCTTGAAATGATCCGCACCTTGCAGGACCACGGGGTCCACCAGGGAATCGACGTCCACATGGAGTGCGTCATCCTCACATTGCTGAAAGACGGCGACCGCGTGGTGGGCGCCTTCGGCTACGACCGCGAGCGGGGACGTTTCCATCTCTACCCGGCCAGGGCCGTGGTGCTGGCAACGGGCGGCATCGGACGGGCTTTCAAGATCACCAGCAACAGTTGGGAGTATACAGCGGACGGGCTGGCGCTTGCCTATCGCGCGGGAGCGGAACTGAGAGACATGGAGTTTGTGCAGTTTCATCCCACCGGAATGGTGTGGCCTCCCAGTGTGCGCGGCATTCTGGTGACCGAAGGTGTCCGTGGGGAAGGGGGCGTTTTAAAGAACAAGGTGGGGCGGAGGTTCATGTTTGACGACATCCCTCCGCTTTACAAGAGTCAGACTGCTGATAACCCCGAAGAGGGCTGGAGGTATACCCAGGGCGACCGGTCGGCGCGCCGTCCGCCGGAACTGCTCACCCGCGATCACGTGGCCCGGGCCATTGTGCGGGAGGTCCGCGAAGGGCGGGGCAGTCCGCACGGGGGCGTGTTTCTGGATATCGCCTGGATCAAAGAAAAAATGCCGAACTCGGCGGAGCACATTAAAAGGAAGCTCCCCAGCATGTACCACCAGTTCAAACAACTGGCGGATATCGATATTACAAAAGAGCCGATGGAAGTGGGGCCCACAACGCATTACATGATGGGCGGCGTGCGGGTTAATCCTGAAAGCCAGATGTCAACCGTGCCGGGATTGTTTGCGGCCGGCGAGTGCGCTGCCGGTTTGCACGGTGCCAACCGCCTGGGCGGCAACTCGCTTTCAGACCTGCTGGTTTTCGGCAAACGCGCGGGCGCCCACGCCGCCGCCTTTGCGCTCGAGCACCGGGCCGGCGAGGTGAATCCCGAAGAAGTGGAGGCGGCTGCGCGCCAGGCGCTCGAACCCTTCGACCGCCCTTCAGGGGAGAGCCCGTTCCTCATCCAGCGTGATTTGCAGGAGACCATGCAGGACCTGGTGGGAATCGTTCGGCGCGAGGAAGAGTTGAAAAAAGCGCTCGATGAACTTCAGCAATTGAAAACGCGCGCCGCCCAGGCGGGCGTGCTGGGAAACCGGGAGTACAACCCCGGCTGGCACACGGCGGTGGACCTTTCAAACCTTCTGCTGATTTCCGAGGCCATCACCAGGGCGGCCATCGAACGGAAGGAAAGCCGGGGCGCGCATTTCCGTGACGATTATCCGGACCGCGATGATGCCACCGGGAAATGTAACCTTGTGGTTCGCCGGGGGCCGGGCGGGGAAATGCAAATCTCCCGTGAGCCCCTGCCGGAAATGACGGCGGAACTCAAACAGGTGATCGAGGAGATGAAATAATGGCGACGGCAACCTTCAGGATCTGGCGCGGCGATTCCGGCGGTGGCGAGTACCGGGACTATACAACGGAGATTTCACCGGGAATGGTGGTGCTTGACGCGGTTCATGAAATCCAGGCGAAGCAGGCGCAGGACCTGGCCGTTCGCTGGAACTGCAAGGTTGGAAGATGCGGTTCATGCTCGGCGGAAATCAACGGCATGCCGAAGCTGATGTGCATGACGCGATTGAGCCAGCTTCCTCTGGATGCGCCCATTACCATCCAACCCATGCGGACCTTCCCTTTGGTCAAGGACCTGGTCACCGACGTATCCTGGAACTATGAGGTCAAGAAAAAGATCAAGCCTTTCAGGCCGCGCAAGCCGGACTTTCCCGACGGCACCTGGCGGATGATCCAGGAGGATGTTGACCGCATCCAGGAATTTCACAAGTGTATTGAGTGCTTCCTTTGCCAGAACGTTTGCCACGTGCTGCGCGAGCACCACCTGCATCAGCAATTCGTCGGGCCGCGGTTCTTTGTCTACGCCGCGTCGCTCGATATGCATCCCATGGATATTGAAGACCGGGTTGAAGATTTGAAAAACGCCGACGGCATCGGGTTTTGCAATATCACGAAGTGCTGTACCAAGGTTTGCCCGGAAGAAATTCGCATCACCGACAACGCCATCATTCCTCTTAAAGAACGCGTCGTCGACCGCTATTTCGATATTCTGAGAATGCTGTTCAATTCTCTCCTCGGCAGGCGCGACAGACGGGCTGCAAATCGATAATCACCTGCTTGCAGCGGTCAGACGGGTAATGGCCTGGCCGGGCATCCAGCAACATTTATACAGCCAATCCATGACGTCCCCCTCGGGAGACGTGTAATGCAAACCTGATCGTCGTCAGATAATTCGTCCCCGGCTGGTTGTTCAGTGAGCGATTTCCTTTGCTCTGTCGTTTCCACTTTCCTTCCCACGCCTGCACGCACTTAGAGCGGGGAACGGGTTGGCCATTCGTCCGTTTGTGACCACTTCAGTTATCCAATCTGGTAGAATCGTTCACCGATGTTTCCTTTCTTATTCCATATCGTGCCAGGGAAACGCTGGATATAAATTAGCAGGCCATGTCTTCATGCCGCACCGTGGAGGGTAATACGCAATGATGTGCTTAAACTGTGGAACAGAGATGGTAAACGACGACGTTAAAACCAAGCACGGCGAGATATTCTACGACACCTGCGAAAAGTGCGGAAGTTTGTGGCTGGACGCCGGTGAACTGGACAAGATGGCTTTTCAAGTTGAAGGAAGCATTGAATATTGCTCACAGGAGAAAGATGACAAGCCAGATGCCAAACCGATGAAGTGTCCGCGGTGCGATAATTCTGATCTCGATCGAGTACGGTTTTTGGGCTACCCGGACATCATTTTGCACCGCTGTGACAACTGTGGCGGATTCTGGCTTGACGGCGGTGAGCTGAATATTATTGACAAGAAGCTAAAGAAAATTATGCCCGTCACGGGCAAGGGGTTTTCGGATTTTGTGAACAATGTCCACGTGCCTTATTGGTACAAGCGAATCAGGAAAGAGAGTGACGCGGCCGATTTTCACCGGGAAGTGATGCCGATCAAGGGCGCCAAGGAGGAAGGGGCGACCAGCGATGTCTGTCCGGCTTGCGGAACGCATCTTAACAACTACAAGGTGTTTAGAATGCGTTTTGAAGGCTGTCCGAAGTGCAAGGGCATCTGGCTGGTGAAAGATGAGCTGCGGGAGTTGAAAGACAAACTCCGGCATGGTTCGATGCGCTGGATGAATGATGAAATCGAGGCCATTGGAGAGGCCAGCGCCAGGGTAACAGACCGCCTGTGTGTGAAGTGCAAGAGTATCAAGATGGTCTCAGTGGTTTTCGGGAAGTCTTCCATCATCATCGACTGGTGCCCGCATTGCCATGGGATGTGGCTTGATCGAGGCGAATTCAAATCATTAACGGACTATTTGTGGTCTGAGGAAGTAGGGATGAAGCCCGAGGAAATCGAGCGAGAGGCCCTTGAAGAGCTCAAGAAAATCTGGACCGGCGGGCGGGAGAACAGGCTGGAAGATCTGCGAGACGCGTTTTCCGCATCCTCGGCAATAATGAGCGCCAGCATTTTCGAGCATCCCCAACTGTTCCGCTTCCTGCATTCATTCCCTGGTTAAAGCTTCGTCGGATCACCTTCGGAGCCTGTCGCGGCATGGGCCGCCGCTACTTTCGGAGGTTGATGAGGGCCTGATAGGTAGTGGCGCGGGTCATTTCCTCCATGTTGGGCATATCGGGACCGCCGCCGTCCGTCAGCGCAACGGCCATCAAAACAAGCATGAAATTTGAAAGGGTCCTGCTCATCATCTTTCCCTCCCTCAAGTGATTTCGAAATGCGGATTTCCCGTCGACCGCCGGTGTCGCGCCCGCCGGCTCGTTCCAGCGGCAGCCGCCGCCCCACACTCTTGCCAATCTCTACGCCTTCAGTCGCCCGAAAATATACCTTAAAAATGGGGCCGGCACCAATAAACACCGGCTTTCTGACCTGCCGATGCGGGCGCACTTCCTGGCGCCGTACCGCCATGAAATGCCCGCTTTCCGAGATAGGCCTTCGGAATCCGCTGGGCGCCCAGCGGAAATCGGAAGGTAGTATCTGCCTGGATCGGGGTCCTGAACTGGCTGGAACGGGAGCCCACTTTCCTGTTTCGGTGTTGAAGCCGGCTGATTGGAGATGTTACATCCAGCAGTTGAAAAATCCGGCCGGAAAGCGCGACAATATGACTGCATTGGCCGGATACAAGCTTCGGCCAAATGAATGCCGGAGGCCAACCTTCGGCGCAAAAGCAGAAGGCTGAAAACGCTTTATGCCACGCAAACCAACAGCCTCCATTCTCCCGGACACTTTTCTGGGAAAGCTCTTGAAGGGAAAATCCGTTCACGAATTTCGCAACAAGGAACGCATTTTCTCACAAGGGGATGCGGCTGACTCGGTATTTTACCTGCAGAAGGGCGAAGTCAAAATGACGGTGGTATCCAAGCGTGGCAAGGAAGCGGTGATTGGCATGGTTGAGGCTGGCCAGTTTTTCGGCGAAAGCAGCCTGGTGGCGGGACACCCCTTGCGGATGGCGAGCGCCACCTCCATTGGGAATTCGACCATACTGCGTTTTGAGAAAGCGGCCGTCGTGCGCCTGCTTCACGAGGACGCCGAATTTGCGGACTGCTTCGTGTCCTACACTCTGGCCCGGACCGTCCGGGTGGAAGAGGACCTCGTGGATCAGCTTTTCAATTCCACGGAGAAGAGGCTGGCCCGGGTTCTCCTGCTTTTAGCCAACTTCGGCCAGGAGGGCAAGGCCCAGGCTGTGATTCCCAGGATCAGCCAGGAGACTTTGGCGCAGATGGTTGGCGCCAGCCGGCCCCGGGTGAGCTCCTTTCTGAACAAGTTCAGAAAGCTGGGCTTCATCGAATACAACGGCGGCCTGAAGGTTAATAATTCGCTCCTGCGAATGGCCCTCCGCGACTGATTTGAACGGGTCCTGCGCCCCCGGTGCTGAAATTTTCCCCACTGTTCCATACAGAACAGTTTCTTTTTGCCGGTATGCCAGCATAGGAACGGGGCTGGCTCTCCAGGGTGTTACCACAAGCGCATGCGGACCCGGAGATGAGGATTGCTCTTCGTCCCGCAGTGGGGGCTCGAATGGCACTGCGGGCGACAGCGTGTCCGGCGCCCTCCTGGAGTTTCCTTGGGGGCAAAATCCAATGGAGATTCTGCTTTACAATCCAGGCAATCAGGTTACGATCAATGGCATGCGACAAATCTGGATGTTGCTTCTGAAGCCAGATCGGCCTCCGCTGCAGGTAACGAACCATGGCCAGCCGAACTTGTGGTTGACGCCGGGCCTGTTCTGCGCCGCGAGGTCCAAGGAAGACAAGTCGGTATCCGAAGGCGCCGGGTGGAAATCCCGGAAATTCCCCAGGCACGACCGGCCGGAGCAATTTTATTGCCGGCCCGTTTAAGCCCACCGGAGAAGAAGAGATGTTGAAGTCGTCTGAGTTTTACGAGCTGCCAGGGCTTGAGGCTACAAATAACTCGGGGGAGGCGCCGCGCTTTCGTCCGCTCGGCCCGGCCCTCAAGGTCCTTATGGTCTGGCCACGCTTTCCGTCCTCGTTCTGGAGCTTCGACGGGATCCGGGATATGGTTCCCATGAGGACCGAACAGCCGCCGCTGGGCCTGCTGACTGTGGCCGCGCTCTGCCCGAAAGACTGATCGACCGCAGCTTTGAGGACTTACTCGATGCGGACATCCTTTGGGCCGATCTCGTGATGGTCAGCGGTATGCGCGTCCAGAAGGATGACATTCGCGAAATCCTCCTCAGGGCCCGGGCGCTGGGAAGGCGGACGATCGTCGGCGGCCCCTTTGCCAGCAGCGAGCCGGAATTGCTGCTTCGACTGGCGGACCATGTGGTGGTGGGTGAGCCTGACGAGGTTTTTTCTGAGATCGCTTCCGACCTTGAGCGCGGCGCCTCCCGGCGACTCTACAAGGTGAAGGAAAAGCCGGACGTCAGCCACACCCCGCTGCCCCGGTTTGATCTGCTCAAAATGGACAAGTACGGCTCGATGGCCGTTCAGTTCTCCCGCGGCTGCCCGTTCCAGTGCGAATTCTGCGACATCATCACCATTTACGGCAGGAGGCCCCGAACCAAGGGCCCCGCCCAGTTGATGGCCGAACTGGACGCCTTGTATGAGCTGGGCTGGCGCGACCAGGTCTTTATCGTTGACGACAATTTTATCGGCAACCACAAACGGGCCCTCGAACTCTCGCTCGAACTTCAGGAATGGCAGAAACGCCGCGGCTATCCGATGTTTTTTTATACCGAAGCCTCGATTGATCTTGCCCAGAAACCGGAACTGATTGAGGCCATGGTGAAGGCAAACTTCTTTTTCGTTTTTATCGGAATCGAGAGCCCTTCACCCCAATCCCTGGCGGAAGCAAAGAAATTCCAAAACCTGCGGCGCGACCCCCTGGATTGCATTCACTTCATCCAGAGCCAGGGCCTCTGGGTGACGGCAGGCTTCATCATCGGGTTCGATTCCGACACCGAGGAAATCTTCGAACAGCAGAAAGAGTTTATTAAACGGGCGGCCATCCCATGGGCCATGGCCGGATTTCTGATCGCGCCTCCCACCACTCCGCTTTACGATCGGATGCTGAAAGAAGGCCGGTTGCTGATGGATACCACGGCCACCAGCAACTTCGATCCACCCAACTTCAAAACTGTTTTGCCGCTGCCTGTTCTGCTGAAGGGATTTCGCGAGGTCCTCTCCTCCTTGTATGCGCCCTCGGCCTTTTACGATCGCTGCTATCGGTCGCTTGTGCAGTGGAAGGCCCGCGAGCCGCAAAAGGCGCCCGCAATCCCGCTGGGGCCAATTCTTGGGGTCTTCGCCCGCTCTATCGTTCGCCAGGGCTTGCTCTCCAATTACCGCGGGGCGTACTGGAAATTCTTGTTCCAGCTCCTCGGGCGCTGGATTTTCGATCCGCGCAAGCTCAGCCTGGGATTTGCGATGCTGTTGTCAGGACATCATTTCATCCCATACGCAAGACGCGTCGAGGGCCAATTGGAGATCGAACTCAGTCGCTGCACGGTTGAGCAGGAAACCGCTGATTTGCAGGAAGAGACGGCTGCGTTCTAGGTATCCCTTTGCTCTTTATGCGGGCGTGGACGTTATCCGTCAGGGTGGGCGCATTGACGCGTAACGGCCCATGCAAGGATGGGAAGCTGGCGG